>QHXC01000372.1 GCA_003222815.1 Acidobacteriota bacterium
TGAATCCCCCACCGGCGAATCGGAAATCATTGCCTTCTCCAGCGGAGCCAGAGAGGTTAATGCAAGCTACAACGCAACGGATGGGACATTTGAGATCCGCAATATTGCCCCAGGATCCTATGTGGTTAAAGCCGAGATTCTCGAAAGGAACCAGGATGCGCCTACCAGCACAGGACCGAGCGCGTCAGCCTCGGTCGTGGTATCCAACTCGGATATCAACAGCCTCATGCTGAATGTTCTTCCCCCTGTTTCGATATCTGGCCACGTAACAATTGAAGGACGCGAATCATCAACCATGCAGAATTTCGAACGTATACGCGTTCGATTGATTCCTGCCGACCGTCTTGCCCGGCTTGCCCAACCAAACTCTCCTCAGTCCCAGACACTGAATCCGGATGGAACGTTTCGTATAGACAATGTGAAGCCGGGACAGTATCAAGTCGTCTTCTGCATGTCGTTCGTGTCGGGTCCATCATCAAACTGTGCTCGAAACACGCCCGATTTTTATCTGAAAGAGGCGCGATTCGATAACACGGATGTGCTGAACAGGCCGCTGCAGTTTGCGGGTATCGCTCCCACGCCGCTAGACATCGTGCTCAGTCCGAAGCCGGGCCGAATTGAAGGCGTTGTCGTGAACGACAAACGGCAGCCAGTTGCCGGGATTAGAACGATACTCATTCCCGATCAGAATCGTGACCGCATCGGTCTTTACAAATTCGCCGAAACCGATCAGGCCGGCCGTTTCACGATCCGAGGCATCACACCCGGGGCGTACAAGGTCTTCGCATGGGAAGCTCTGGAAGAGTTCGCCTATTTCGATTCGGATCTCATGCAGCGGTTCGAGCCCTATGGAACACGCATTCGAGTCTCAGAATCCGATGAGCTGCCAACCGAAGTGAAGCTCATTCCTGCAGGGATGTAGTGGGCTGTTGAGCAATTCTCAACCTTCCAGATCACGTTCCACTATTGTGGGGACCGTTGAATTCTCCTATCGTCGGGCCGCACAGTTGAGAAATCTTGGCTTGAAAGTCGGAGGAAACTTAGCCGGGCATAATTCGCCCCGGTCAGTGGGCTTTTCGTCTGGAAATGGAATCGGGGAAAGGTCCGGCAGCTTCGCGCTCATCGGTTTTTCAGTGTAGACACTCAGGAAGCACAGAACAAGCCCCGTGATGTGATAACCTCGAACCTCTAAAAGACCGCCGTTCCGCCTGGCTGTTACCTCAGTGTTACCTCCGGAAACAAACTTTTATGTAAGTTAATGAGCCGTGAAGGAATCGAACCTTCAACCTACTGATTAAGAGTCAGTTGCTCTGCCAATTGAGCTAACGGCCCGTTTGTAGAGATCAGAAATATAGCATGCAGCGTCGAATGGCTGGAAGGGCTACGACAGTGGGATGTTAGGCACAAGTAATCCGCAGTATCTGTCGGTGCTGCAACACCGGCCCTCTTCGGTCATGACTCCCTGCCAAACCAAGGCGCACGCCGATCGCCGCAAGTGAACCGTGGAGAGCGATTGATCGTGAGCGGCTCAAGACAATTTGAGTTTTAGGCCGTGGGATACCGATAATCTTCCCGTGGAACGGGCGGGCGTGTTTTCCCGAAGAAGGTGCGAACGCCTTCTGCGACGCCTCGCGCGACGGCGGACCACTGGCGCAGTGGCCTCATGACCGTTTTACGCGCTTCTCCAACAGTCTCATTCAGAGCTTCTTCAGCGCGATGCACTTGTTCGCGTGCGCTTTTCGTCACCGCTGCCAAATCATCGGAAGCGGCCTTCAGATCGCCCGTGATCGATTCGAGCGGCCCGACAAATCTGCGGCTCTCCGCCATGAGGCTATTCACGTTGTCGGCAAGTCTTCGAGACAACAGATAGATCGCGACGAGCGCTCCAGCTTGAACGATAAACGCGAGAGCCGTCACAATCACTGCAACCATCAAAAGCGTATCCATAGTTTGCCCCCATATATTACAAACGTATCACTACGTGGTTAGACCGCCCGTATGGCTTATCTATCTTGCGTTCGGCATTTTCATCATGCAATAAACATTTTCCTGTTACGATCAAAGACACAACGCAATGCGGAACCTCGAAATCGCTGCCATCTTCAACCAAGTTGCGGATCTTCTCGAAATTCAAGGCGCGAACCCTTTTCGCGTACGAGCGTACCGCAGGGCCGCGCTGAATATCGAAGGTCTCACGGACAGTATCGAAATCGTTGCCGGCCAGGGAGTAGTGCGCAACATTCCCGGCATTGGGGAAGATCTTGCGAACAAGATTCAAGAGTATCTGCAGACCGGGAAAATGGAATTTCACGAGCAGTTGAAGCGGGAGATTCCGGTTGGACTGGCCAAAATGGTTGAGATCCCAAGCGTGGGGCCGAAAACGGCGAAGCTGATCTACGACCAATTCCGTATCCAGACTATCGAAGACCTCGAAGCCCTATGCCAGACGGACAAGCTGCTTTCTGTGCCTGGCTTCAAGAAGAAGACGATTGACAACATTCTTCGCGGTATTGAAATCCACAGGAGGCGCAAAGGAAATTACCTGCTCGGACGTACGCTTCCGATCGCCACCGGGATCTGCAGATATATGGAACCTCATGCCGAGCGAGTCGCCTACGGAGGCAGTCTCCGGCGCATGAAGGAGATTGTCCACGATGTCGACATCCTCGCGGCGTCAAGCGATCCCGAGAAAGCGATGAAGGCTTTTCTCAGCATGCCTCTAATCGATGCCGTGCTTGCCCAGGGCCCTACGAAAGCATCCGTGCGCGTGCAAGACGATCTCCAGATCGACCTTCGTGTCATCGAGCCCAAAAGCTGGGGCGCAGCCATGCACTATTTCACGGGTTCGAAAGCACACAATATCCGCATGCGTGAACGCGCCATCAAGATGGGCCTGAAGCTGAACGAGTACGGGTTGTTCGATGCCGATGACAAGTCCGTTGCAGGCGTTCGGGAAGAAGAAATATTTGAGAAGCTCGGCCTGCCTTTTATCCCGCCGGTGTTGCGTGAAGATCAGGGAGAGATAGAAGCCGCAGCGGAGGGAACGCTACCCAACCTTGTGGAGCTCCAGGACATTTGCGGTGATCTGCACATGCACACGAGTTGGAGTGATGGATCCTATTCCACCGAAGAAATGATAGAGGCGGCGCGGCAGCGTGGTTACAAGTATGTCGCGATTACAGATCATTCCAAGTCTCTTGGTGTTGCCGGTGGTCTTTCAGAGGACGATCTGTTGAGGCATGTGGAAGAGATCCGCACGCTCGACGCGAAATACTCGGACATCCGCGTTCTGGCCGGCAGCGAAGTCGATATCCGCCAGGACGGCACACTCGATTACTCGGACGAGCTGCTCGGCAAGTTGGATTTCGTCGTTGCTTCCGTCCATACGGGGTTCAAACAAGATCGCGCAACGCTGACGGGACGTGTCGTACGGGCGATGCAGAACCCGTATGTCCGGGTCATTGGACACCCTACAGGCCGTCTGCTTGGCGATCGGGATCCATACGATCTCGATTTCGACCAAGTTATGAAAGAAGCCGCCCGCACGCGGACCTGCCTTGAAGTGAACGCTAATTTCCACCGGCTCGATTTGAGCGATGTGCATTGCCGCAAAGCCTGTGACATGGGCGTTCACGTCATCATCAGTACCGATTCTCACAACTACGACGACCTCCTGAACCTTCCATACGGTGTCGCTACGGCTCAACGGGGTTGGATCGAAAAGGATCGTGTCCTGAATGCGCGACCAGTCGAGGAGATGCTTGCCTTCAAGAAAAAATGAACGCTTCCGAACTTAAACAAAGAGCCAGATATCTCGGTTTCGATCTCGCCGGCGTCGCGCCGATCAGGCAATTTCCGGAGGCCGAATTTTATCCGAAGTGGCTCGAAAGCGGCTATGCGGGCGAAATGCGATACCTCGAACGGCAAAGGTCCGCTCGCATGGATCCGCAAACGATTCTTTCCGGCGCGCGGTCGGTGATCGTGTGCGCGGTGAATTACAACACGGCGCAGCCACAAACCCGTTACGACCAGTTCCGCGCCTGGATCTCGCGCTACGCGTGGGGAGAGGACTATCACGAGATTCTCCAGAGGAAGTTGCGGGAGCTCGCCACCTGGATCGAGCAGAACTCGTCTTCACGAACAAAGACCTACGTCGATACAGGACCACTGCTCGAGAGAGTCTATGCAAAGTATGCTGGTGTGGGGTGGTTCGGTAAGAACACCTGCATCATTAATGAAAAGGCAGGTTCATGGCTATTTCTGGGCTGCATCCTGACCGACCTCGAGTTGGACTCTGACACACCGGTACCAGACCGCTGCGGCACGTGCGCGCGTTGTCTAGACGCATGTCCAACGGGCGCCATTCTCGAGCCGTACGTTCTCGATAGCCGCAAATGTATTTCGTACACGACGATCGAATTGAGGGGCGATATTCCGGAACAGGATCGATCCGCCATCGGCCATCACCTTTTCGGATGCGATATCTGCCAGGATGTATGCCCATGGAATCGTAAGGCTCCCTACAGCACAGATCCTGCCTTTGAAGCGAAACCGGGTCTATTCTGGCCGCAGATCGATGAACTGCTGGAGATGCATGAGGACAATTGGCGGCAGTTGATTCGTGGAACAGCGATGAAGCGAGCCAAAGTGAGGGGCCTTCTGAGGAATCTTATGGTCGTCGTGGGCAATTCGGGTATGCGGGAATTCCTGCCGAAACTCCGGAGGTTTTTGTTGCACGAAGACGAACATGTCCGGTCCCACGCGGAATGGGCAGTGAATCGACTGGAATAGGGCTAGATAAGAGATGAAACAAAAAATAAACGTTGGAATGATCGGTCTCGGAACCGTGGGAAACGGAGTGCTGCGCATTCTCCGGGACAATGCCCAGCCAATCCGCAGCCGTCTTGGCGTTCCCATTGAAATAACGAAGATCGCGGTCCGCGACCTCAAGCGTGACCGCGGGCTGAGGCTTGCTTCCGGCGTACTCACGGACAATCCCACTGAGATTATCGAAGATCCAAACATCGACATTGTTGTTGAGCTAATCGGAGGTTACCAGCCGGCAAAAGAATTGATCCTGGCATCGATCGGACGGGGCAAGCACGTGGTTACGGCGAACAAGGCCCTGCTGGCAGTACACGGAGAAGAAATTCACGAGGCGGCACGGCGAGCATCTGTCACGATCGGCTTTGAAGGAAGTGTTGGCGGCGGCATTCCGGTCATCAAGGCGCTGAAAGAAGCCTTGGCCGCGAATCGAATCCTGTCGATTTACGGGATCATCAATGGCACTTCGAATTACATTCTCTCGAAGATGACGGACGAAGAGCGTTCTTTCGCAGACGTGCTCGCGGAAGCGCAGCGGGCGGGCTACGCTGAAGCCGATCCAACATTCGACGTGGGTGGTATCGACACCGCCCACAAGCTGGCCATTCTGGTGAACCTGGCGTTTGGCGCTCACGTCCGTCTGGACAACATTTTTACCGAAGGTATAACCTCAATCAGTCCACTCGACATCGACTTCGGCAAGGAGCTTGGCTACAAGCTGAAGCTGCTTGCAATTGCCAAATGGCATGACGGCCAGGTCGAAGCCCGCGTCCATTCCACCATGATTCCTGATGAATATCCGATTGCGAAGGTCAGTGGTGTCTACAATGCAATTCAAATTGTGGGTGACGCTTGCGGCGACATCATGCTGTACGGCCGAGGAGCTGGATCGATGCCCACCGGCAGCGCCGTCGTGGCGGACATCATGGACATCAGCCGCCATATTTTGATGGAACCCTCGCGGAATCTGAACACGAATCCGGCTGGCGCATCCGCGGTGAAGCTCGTGCCGATGGACTCCGTCACCAGCATCTACTACTTCCGCTTCATGGCCCTGGATCAGCCCGGTGTACTGGCGCAAATTTCTGGAATTCTCGGCCGTCAGCAAATCAGCATCGCTCAAATGATTCAACGCGGCCGCAAACAAGGCGGTTCGGTTCCGCTCGTGATCATGACTCACACCGCCCTGGAACGCGACATTCAGAAAGCGCTGGTTGAAATCAAGGCTCTGGCCTGCATCACTGAGCAACCCGTGCTTATCCGGGTGGAGGGCGACGAACCCTGATGCGCGTGCTTTAGACGCTTAAGCGTCTAGGTCCTTCTTGGCGCAAGCAAACGCGGGCTTTAGCCCGCGTGTCACTTCCCAAAGACTTTCGCGCAGTTTCTCGCAGACCGTTTGCAGTCGTAGAGAGCCTGGTCCGCTTCGGCGACTAGAATCTCGTAGTGGCTTCCCGGATGGTATTGAGACAGTCCGATACTCACGGTGATCGGGCCGGAATAACCCAACACGCTAAGAATGTTCGACGAAGCCACCCTTTCAAGTATCTTTTCGGCAACACGTGTGGCATTTTCCAGATTTGTGCTCGGCAGAGCGACGCCAAACTCGTCGCCGCCACATCGAAAAACAAAGTCTGTGGTTCGAACCGTGCGTCGAAGGATTCTTGCGAGCTGAGTCAGCACTTTGTTTCCGACCGCGTGACCGCAGGTATCGTTGACGAGTTTAAAGCCGTCGATATCGATCATCAGCAGCGACAGTGGACTTGCTGTGCGCTCGGCTCGAGCACTTTCCCGTCCGAGTACGTCGTGGAAGAAGCGAGTGTTGTAAAGACCAGTCAGGGGATCGGTAATTGCGGACCGCTGCAGTTCGGCAATGAGACCGGCGTTTTCCAGGGCAATCGCGGTGAAGTCGGCCAGGGCCAAAGCAGTCGCCAGGTCTTCGTTCGTGAATGTTCGCGTGCCGCTCGCCAGCGAAATGAAGGCTCCGAGAACAAGATCCTTGGTATGAATCGGAACCCCCAGCAGCGAGACCAGCGAATGCGTGTCGACGAAAGCCTTCAATTCGCCGGTAATGTTGGCTTGCTGCAGGTTCGGAATGACAACCGGTTCGCGGCGCTCGAGGATCGCTCTGAGTTGCTCGCTCGAAAAGAGCGGTGTTCCGAAATTCAGACTAGTGATCAACATCTTCACCAGTCGATCGCGATCCTTGGAAAACGCGGCCTCGAGTCGGGATTGACCGTTCTCGGTAGACAGCACAATGAATGCCGTGTCGCCAAGGACCTCAGTGGACTTTGAGACTACCCGCTCCAGAAGTTCACGAATCTGGAGGGATGAGGACAACAACCGAATCAGATCGGTGAGAAATTCTGCCCGGTGGACTTGCTCTTCAAGCCTGTTCAGGAGACGCCCGTAAAGAAGACCTGTGTTCGTCTCCTCCGATGTAAGAATCACGGTATCCGATTCGGTAATATTCGGGAGTTCGTTTTCATTGTGAGCCGTGACAATATTGCCGCCAATCCGGCGTTCCAGCACTTCCCGCAGTTCCTTACATTGCTCGGGATCGGTTCCTAAAATGAAGATGGTATTCGCCATTGTTTCGCGCCGGCTCAAAACTGACTGATTTGACTATAAAAAAGATGAAGGTAAGGACGAAAGCGAAAAGTCGGGAGTTTCGGATTGCACAATTCATTTTTCGGATCTAAAAAAGCCGGGATGAGCGAAATTGCCCTCAGGATCGGGTCTGGGCAGGTGTGACTGTGGATCCCGTCGCTACGAAGCTCGAACGCGATGGGACCGCGGCGCCACTCTACGACACGCGCACCGAAAAGGGCACACTCGATATTTTTGGGGGACCATGGCCCGCCGGAGGTTTCTACACAACGGTGGAATTCATCCAACAGAATCCGCTGCCCTGAATCCGACCGGGGATCTGACCAATGCTCAATTCCCAATGCTCAATTCTCATCCGAAGTGGATGTCGGGCAGCAAGGATCATTAGTCTTGTAGGCCGGCTCGCACACATGCGGCCGCTTCTCCTTTCGGATGAGAATTGAGCATTGGGAATTGAACATTGGTCAAATCCTCCCGAGCCCGTATTCTGTCAAATTATTTTTGCGCGAGCCCTAAAGGGACAATAGGGGAGGTTTTCCTGCGACCCTCACGTGGCACGCCTCTGCCACTGGGAGAGGACAGCCGCCAAGCGGCGCGTGGGGTTTCAGGTCGCACGCCCAAATTTTTCGGGAAATTTTTTCCGGTTACGCGGCTTGTTCTTCGGGTGTGTCCACCAGTTCCCACTCGGATAGGCCTTTGCACCGCTGGCAACGAGGAAAGCTGGCATCTTTATCCAGCAGCACTTCTTCGCCGCAGCATTCCGAAACATACAAGCCGGGTTCCATCACGTCTTGGCCAGTCTTCATTGGTGCTCCTGACAGGCGAAGAACGTTCGCCTGTTTTTCTGCTTGCAAGCTTAGCGCCAAAAAGGGACGGGAAATTCGGGAACGGACACCGAATTCTTTGAAAGTACAGAATTCGGTGTCTGTCCCCGAATTTCCCGGTGTCTTTTGTCTATTGGCGCCCGGATATCGTATAGTTTGCCCGATGAAAACCCTAATCCAGAATGGACACGTTGTTACGGCTATCGATTCTTATACGGCCGATATCCTGATTGACGGGCCAACCATCGCCATGATCGGTGTACATCTGGAAAAGGTGGTGGGCGCCGTCGACAAAACGATCGATGCCACAGGAAAGCTGGTCATCCCCGGTGGAATTGATCCCCACACCCACATGGACTTGCCATTCGGTGGCACGTCATCGTCCGATGATTTTGAGACCGGAACGCGGGCCGCGGCTCTCGGTGGTACCACGACGATCATCGATTTTGCAGTGCAATATCGCGGGCAATCTTTGAACCAGGCATTGGATGTCTGGTTCGCGAAGGCGGAGGGCAAAGCCGCCATCGACTATGGATTCCACTTGATCGTCACCGACCTTCCTGATCAGCGGTTGCCGGAACTGAAGACGCTGATCCAGCAGGGTGTACCGAGCTTCAAGCTATTCATGGCCTATCCCGGCGTGTTCCTCGTTGATGACGGGACCATTTTCAAGGCCATGAGCGTAGTGGGAGAGGCTGGGGGTTTGATCTGCATGCATGCGGAGAACGGCGTCGTGATCGACGTCCTGGTCAAGCGCGCGCTCGCCGAAGGAAAGACAGCGCCGAAGTACCACGCGCTGACACGGCCGGCCCGAGCTGAGGCCGAGGGCGTCCACCGGGCTATCGCAATTTCCGAGATGGCCAACTCCCCAGTCTACATCGTGCACCTGAGCTGCAACGAGGCTCTTAAGGAGGTGCAGGCGGCAAGAGATCTCGGCTTGCCGGCATATGCCGAGACCTGCCCGCAATATCTCTTTCTCGATGACACCTACTACGAGCAGGAAGACTTCGAAGGCGCCAAGTACGTCATGACGCCGCCCCTGCGCGACAAGGCCAACCAGGAGCAGCTTTGGAAGGGGCTTCGGGGTAACGATCTTCAGGTGATCTCGACCGACCACTGCCCATTTTGCTTCAAAGAGCAGAAAGAACTCGGACGTGATGATTTCAGCAAAATTCCAAATGGAGGGCCCGGTGTCGAGAATCGCATGAGCCTGATCTTCGATGGTGGAGTCGTTCAAAAGCGAATCAGCTTGAACCGGTTCGTCGAGCTGACTTCAACGGCCGCTGCGAAGATTTTTGGGTTATTTCCGAAGAAGGGCACGATCGCCGTCGGATCGGACGCGGACATCGTGATTTTTGACCCGAGTCTCCAGGAAACAATCAGCGCCAAAACCCATCACATGCGTGTCGATTACAATGCTTATGAAGGCAGGACCGTTTGCGGAGTGACCGAAACCGTGCTCGTGCGCGGCAACGTCGTTGTCGAGGGCCGGATATTCAAGGGCAGGGCCGGGAACGGCCGGTTCCTCAAGCGAAGTACATCGGTATGACCTCCATTACGCAAAGGCAATCCTCTCGCGATTTCATCGAGCTGGACGAAGACATCTCTGCGAGCCCGCTTTGGAATCGAGATCTTGCGCCCACCACGATTCGGGAGCGAACCTGGTCTACCTGGAATATCGCAGCGCTGTGGATCGGAATGAGCGTCGTTATTACCACCTACACGCTGGCCGGAGGATTCATTGAAGCAGGCATGAACTGGTGGCAAGCGATGATCACCATTCTCCTCGGAAACACGATTGTTCTGATTCCCATGATCCTCAATGCGCATGCGGGCACCAAGTATGGTGTCTCTTTTCCGGTTTTGTGCCGGGCGTCGTTTGGAACGGCAGGAGCCAACGTCCCTGCCATCCTGCGCGCTATCGTGGCGTGCGGGTGGTTCGGCATACAGACGTGGATCGGCGGAACGGCCCTCGACGCGCTATTTGGCGCCATGTGGACGGGGTGGGCAAGCATCGGCATTCACACCTGGATCGCCTTCTTCCTCTTCTGGGGAATACAGGTCTTTATCATTTTGAAGGGCGTTGAGGGTATCAAGCACCTCGAGACATGGTCGGCCCCGCTGCTATTGGGTGGGGGCCTGGTCGTGTTGGCGTGGGCTTCGTCGAAGGCTGGAGGCCTGGGCCGAGTCCTCAGCGAGTCGGCAGCGCTACAGAAACAGCACAACGCGTTTTGGTCTGTGTTTCCCGGCGCGCTGACCGCCTCCGTCGGGTACTGGGCAACGCTGAGCTTGAATATTCCCGACTTCACACGCTACGCCCGGTCGCAGCGTTCCCAAATGCTCGGTCAGGCACTCGGCCTCCCGTTGACAATGACCGCGTTTGCCTTCATCGGAGTCGCTGTTACCAGTGCAACGCTTCTGATCTATGGTCAAGCGATTCCCAATCCAGTGGATCTCATGGCGCGGTTTGATAGCTTTATCGTTATAGCATTTGCAACAGCCGTCATCTTCGCTGCTCAACTCACGACAAATATGGCAGCGAACGTGGTATCGCCGTCCAACGATTTCTCGAATTTGAATCCGAGATGGATTTCATACGTCACGGGCGGGCTTATTACTGCAGTGATCGGTGTGTTGATGATGCCATGGAAGATTATGGAATCGATGGGTGCATATATTTTCACATGGCTGATCGGCTATTCAGGTCTGATGGGCGCAATCGCCGGAATTTTGATCTGCGACTATTGGGTATTGCGACGTCAGCGGCTGGATTTGTCGGCACTGTTCGATCCTAAAGGACGCTATTCGTACTCCAACGGCGTTAATTGGCGTGCCATTGCGTCGCTGGTCATCGCCGTCGCGCCTGTAGTCCCAGGATTTCTCCGAGCGGCCACCACGCCCGGCGGTCAGGTTGCGGCGCCGACGATTCTGGATACGCTGTATACGTATGCGTGGTTCGTTACGTTTGGATTGGGATTTATTCTCTACTTTGCTTTTTCCCCTCGGGAGAGAGCTTAAGAAAGGGGACCTATGCCCGGCCTCGTCAGGTGCGGCTTGATTCAAGCCAGATGCACGACTCCGGTTGAAGAATCATTGGAAAAAATCAAGCGGGATGCTGTTGAGAAACATTTGAAACTCATCGAGGAAGCCGCAAGCCAGAACGTGCAGATTCTTTGTATGCAGGAGATCTTTACGGGGCCTTACTTCTGCGCCGAGCAGTCGGCGCGCTGGTACGGCATGGTCGAGAAGATTCCGGACGGTCCAACGATTCAGTTGATGCGGGAAATCGCGAAGAGCCGCAGCATGGCTTTGGTTGTTCCGATTTATGAAGAAGACCTGAAGGGTGTCTACTACAACACTGCCGCGGTTATCGATGCCGACGGCAAATATCTCGGCAAATATCGAAAGCATCATATTCCCCATTGCGCGCCGGGTTTCTGGGAAAAATTCTATTTCCGACCGGGCAATCTCGGCTATCCGGTCTTCAAGACGCAGCTTGCCGATATCGGCGTCTACATTTGCTACGACCGCCATTTTCCGGAAGGCGCGCGGGCCTTGGGACTCAACGGCGCCGAGATCGTCTTCAATCCGTCGGCGACCGTCGCCGGTTTGAGTGAATATCTGTGGAAGCTGGAGCAACCGGCTCACGCGGTCGCTAACGGCTACTTCGTGGGTGCGATTAATCGCGTTGGGCGCGAACATCCCTGGGACATCGGAGAGTTTTACGGCCAGAGCTATTTCTGCTCGCCGCGGGGGAAAATCATCGCGGAAGGATCACGTGACAAAGAAGGATTGATCGTTGCGGACTTGAATCTCGACGAAATCCAGGAAGTGCGGCAGGTCTGGCAATTCTTTCGAGACCGGCGACCCGAGACCTATGGCGATCTGGTGAAGGAGTAAGGATGTTGGAATTTGCATTCACGCTAAAACCCGATATGACTGTCGAGCGCATCCTGCGCCTCACGCGGCAGGCGGAAGCTGAGGGATTCGATTACGGTTGGGTGTTCGATTCACACGTTCTATGGCAGGAACCCTATCCTCTGATCACACTGATGGCGGCGAATTCACGCCGCATGCGGTTCGGGACCTGCGTTACCAACCCCGTGGTTCGTGATGCCACTGTGACCGCCAGCCTGCTCGCCACGCTCAACCGGATTTCCGGCGGAAGAATGGATTGTGGGATCGGACGGGGCGATAGTTCTCGCCGTGTCATGGGGAAGAAGCCGACAACCTTGGAAAACCTCGAGGAAACGGTTCGTGTGATTCGCGATCTCACCGCCGGAAAGCAGATCACCTATGACGGCCATCCGATCCAAATGCCCTGGGCGGATGCCGGCGTTCCCCCGATCTGGGTCGCCGGTTACGGTCCGAAGGCCTTGCGGTGCGCGGGCCGCGTTGGGGACGGAGTCATTCTGCAATTTGCGGATCCGGACCTGATCAAATGGTGCCTTGGCTTCGTCAAGGAAGGGGCTGAAGAGGCAGGCCGTGACTTCTCAAAGATCCGAGTGATGAGTGCAACGGCCGTCTGGATTTCCGAGGATCGAAACGCGGCGCGCGATCGTGTTCGATGGTTCCCGGCTCTCGTCTCGAACCATGTCGTCGACCTCGTGTCGCGCTATAGGCCCGAGGAGCTGCCGCTGGCGCTCACGTCCTACATACGCGATCGCAAAGCTTACAACTACCTTCATCATGCCGAGGTCGGCAGCAGCAATGCGGATTTCGTCAGCGACGAAGTGATTGACCGATTTTGTATTGTCGGTCCGGTTGCCGAACACATCCGGAAACTCCGGGAACTGTCGTCGCTCGGTGTGACCCAGTTCAACATCTATCTAATGTGCGGCGATGAAGAGAAAACGCTCGAGATTTACGGCCGCGACGTCATCCCGAACGTCTCATTAGCGAGATTTGCGTAATCGGCGGAACGGGGAGCCCGGTTCGCAAGCCGCTTGCTCTGATTGGCTTACCAACCTTGTGTGGCCGCAGACGTCAAACAAAAGTAATTGTACTGCCGGCGTTGTGATGGGTTGATAATGCTTATCAAGGAGAAGTTATGGGTCAATTAGGCCTACCCGAATTGATAATAGTCGGCATCATCGCTTTATTGGTCTTCGGACCGAAAAAACTGCCCGAGCTTGGAGCGGGACTGGGCAAGGCGATCCGGGACTTCAAAGGGGCGATGAGCGGGAAAGACTCATCGCCCGCCGAAGAGACGAAAGAGACTGAGAAGCAAGAGAAATCTAGCAGTAAATAGCTTCGACTAAGTGCTGCATTTCAGAATTACGGTAACGTATGTCAGAAAAGATTGAAGACAATTTCTGACCAATGCTCAATTCTCAATTCCCAATTCTCATCGGATGGGAATTGAGCATTGGGAATTGAGCATTGGTCAGATCGTTTGTTTCCTCATACGTGACCGTATTTGCGAAAAGCTGTACTAAGGCGTCGGCGCCACCGGTTTCAGGGTTACGACAGGGGATGGAAGCCTCGATCCCACCGGACCGGTAAACTCTTCCTTGCTGCCGTCATCGTAGTACTGGATGAATTTCCAAGTCAGATTCGGCTTATCCTTTGGATTGATGCCGAGCATTCCGAACTCGACAAATTCATAAGGCTGAATCTTTCCCGTCCATGTCGCTCCGATGATCTTACCTTTATCGTCTTTCTTAAAGTCGATCTTCCAGCCGGTTTTGAATTCGAAGTCATAGACATCGAGCCCGACAGGGAATTCACCTTCAACCCGAATGGTGTTCACCTGTTTTTCATTCGGCACCCGCATCGTGTACTTCTCCCTTGCTCCGAGACTCGACTCGTTCGGGTAGATTCTAATGTGCGCAAGGGCAATTTCGACTGAGACTAGCATGAACGCCGCTGCAGTCAGCACGTACCGGCGTCGATCTGAACGAATAATCATGGGCCACCTCCGGGTAGCAATTCGATGTAGCTTATTTCAAACACATATAATTGTCCAAGAACTGCAGTCGAGGGTCCGTGACCAATGGTCTCGTTACCGGTCTGCGCTTGGCTCCAGGAACCGGCGATATGCATCATTTCCGTCTTCGACCAGGAATCGGTATCCCAGAACGGCAAGGAAATGCTCAAAGGCCGAATCTTCGTGACTCGGGACTTCCAAAGCCGCGAGTACTCGTCCGAAATCCGATCCGTGGTTGCGATAGTGAAACAGGCTGATGTTCCAACGGCCGCCAAGCGTGTCGAGAAATTGCAGCAGCGCGCCCGGCCTTTCCGGAAACTCGAACCTGCAAAGGCGTTCACGTTTCACTCCTCGCGCATGACCGCCGACCATGTACCGCACGTGGAGTTTTGCCAGTTCGTTGTCGGTCAGATCAGCGGTTTCATATCCCTGCCTTATGAGTTCCGCTTTAACATTCATCGCATCTTCGCGGCTGCCCACGCTCAACCCAACAAAGACGTCCGCCCGATTTCGCTCATTGAGCCGGTAGTTGAATTCGGTGATCACACGAGGGCCGATGGCTGCACAGAACTGCCGGAACGATCCGGGCTTCTCCGGGATCGTGACTGCTAACAGAGCTTCTCTGGACTCTCCAAGTTCCGCCCGTTCGGCAACGAAGCGCAGCCGGTCAAAATTCATGTTTGCGCCGCTTAGTAACGCAACGAGATGCCTGTCCCGTATGCCGGCGCGCTCGACGTATGACTTCAGACCAGCCACAGCAAGGGCGCCTGCTGGCTCGACGATCGTTCGCGTGTCGTCGAATATGTCCTTGATTGCAGCGCAAATTTCATCGTTGTTCACGAGCACGATTTCTTCAGTCGTCGATTGGACGATGGGAAACGTGTGGCGGCCAACCTGGCGTACCGCAACTCCATCCGCAAATAAACCTGGGTTCTCCAGATTGACCTGATGGCCGGCCTTCAGCGCCCGGTTCATGGCGTCGGAATCTATTGGCTCGACGCCGATAACACGAACTTCGGGCATAACCGACTTCATGTAAGCGCCAATTCCGGCAAGAAGACCACCACCGCCAACGGGGACAAAAATTGCGGTAAGGTCGCGCGGATGCTGGCGGACGATTTCGTCGGCGATCGTGCCCTGGCCGGCAATCACCAGCGGGTCGTCGAAGGGATGCACAAACGTCAATCCCGTTTCCTCGGCCAGACGATCGCACTGCTGCTGCGCATAACGATAACGGCTCGCATGCCGAGATGTTTGGCCGAGAGAGCTACGCCCTGCGCATGATTGCCTGCACTGGCCGTAATCACCCCGACTTTGCGCTCGGAAGCGGACAGCCGAGTCATGCGGTTATAAGCTCCCCGGATTTTGAAGCTGAAGACCGGCTGCTGGTCTTCACGTTTAAGCCAGACGGTGTTCTCCACTCGGCCAGAAAGCCGGCGTGCGACGTCCAACGATGTCTCTCTGGCGACCTCGTAGACGCGGCTAGTCAGGATAGCTCGCAAAATTCCGTCAAAAGATCGAGACATAAGGGGAGATTATCTTATACTTCCGCCGTCGTCTGCCCCGCTAAAAAAACTGTGCTGGGCCTGCCCGACGAAGCTAGAATGCAGCCCGTATAGAGGTGAGACATGACTGTAAAGCGAAGTATTGTCGTGATTGCCATCGCCGTCGTAGCCGTCAGTCTCGCGCTGTCCGCTGGAGCGCAAACTCAGGAAAGGTACAAAGTGCGGCTTTCTCCTGTGCCGCTGGACGGTTCGAATCGAGCCAACATTGCAGGTTTGGGTTCGGCAACGGGTGTCCTGGCAGGTACAAAGCTCACGATTACCGGAACGTTTGAGGGTTTGGTTTCGCCGGCGACCGTGGCTCGTCTTCATCGAGGTTTAGCGACCGGAGTGCGTGGGTCCGCGTTCCAGGATTTGACCGTTTCCAAAGCAACGACCGGAACGATCACAGGCTCGATCGATTTGACTCCCGAACAAGTACAGAGCCTCAAGAAGGGACAACTTTACATTCAGATTTACAGCGAGAAAGCTCCGGACGGAAACTTGTGGGGCTGGCTGCTACGGTAGATATTCCCCTCCTCGCAGAGGAAGGGAATTCGTGTTCGACAGCTTGATACAGAGGAGGACAACCATGCTTGGGTTGCGAAGGTATTTTGTGCTGGTGTTGATCATCATAGCTGCTTACAGCGTTGTGGTTGTTGCCGGTCAACAACGAGGCGCTGGCGCTGGCCCATATACGGCAGCGCAGGCTGCGGCGGGCCGTACTGCATATCAGGCGAACTGTGCGACCTGCCATTTACAGAATCTTGCGGGGCAGGGCGATGTGCCGCAGTTGGCCGGTTCGATTTTCATCGACGGCTGGGGCCGCCGCTCGACACGCGATCTGGTGTCCTTCCTTCAATTGACGATGCCTCCGGCGCGGCCGGGTAGCCTGAGTCCGGAGGAGTACGTCAATATCGCCGCCTTCATCCTCCAAGCCAACGGCGCGCCAGCCGGGAATCAGCTCTTAACGGCGAATACAGAGGTGGCGATCGGTTCCGTCGCGACGGGCCAGGGCCCTGCCCCTGCAGCGCCGGCACCGGCGCAAGGACAGCGAGGCCAGCGCGGAGCCCCGGCCGGACCGCAGGGCATCACCATTGCCGGCGAAGTGAAGAATTTCGTGCGTGTGACCGACGCAATGTTGCGCAATCCGGATCCTGGCGACTGGCTGATGATCCGGCGCGATTATCACGCATCAAACTACAGCCCGCTAAACCAGGTCACGCGTGACAATGTGAAAGACCTCCGTCTCCAATGGGTCTGGGCGATGAATGAAGGCGGAACCAATCAGCCCGCGCCGATCGTCCATAACGGAATCATCTACCTCAACAACCCCGGCAACGTCATGCAGGCACTCGAGGGACGCACCGGCGACGTCATTTGGGAAAATCACTACGGCTCGAGCGCCACGGCTGCCGCGATGCGCGGTATAGCGATTTATGACGACAAGATTTTTGCGGCAACGAGCGATGCGCACCTGATCGCCTTCGACGCACGAACCGGCAAGACGGTCTGGGAAACGGTCATTGGCGATCGGTCGAAAGGGGGCTACGGCACCAGCAGTGGCCCGCTCGTCGCCAAGGGAAAGCTGATCCAGGGGCTTGGCAATTGCTCCACGTACCGGGAAGAAAAATGCTTCATCAGCGCCTACGATACGGCTACTGGCAAACAACTCTGGAGGTTCAACACCATTGCACAGCAAGGTGAACTCGGAGGAGACTCCTGGGGCAAGCTTCCGAATTTATTCCGTGCGGGTAGCGAATCGTGGATTACCGGCAGCTACGATCCCAATTTGAATCTCACCTACTGGGGAACCGCGCAGGCTAAACCCTGGATGCCCATCAGCCGTGGAATGTCGGTGAATGACGATGCGCTTTTCAGCAGCTCGACTCTGGCTCTGGATGTCGACACCGGCAAGCTCGCCTGGTACTTCCAGCACGCTCCTGCGGAGTCACTCGATCTCGACGTTGTGTTTGAGCGCTTGCTCGTCGACGATGGCAACCAGAACCTTTTGTTCACCGTCGGGAAGGACGGCATCTTGTGGAAGCTCGACCGGAAGACCGGAAAGTATCTCGGCCACAAGGAAACTGTCTTTCAGAACGTTTGGTCCAGCTTCGATCCTCAGACGGGCCGTCCGAAGTATCGGCAGGATATCCTGGAGCAGGAGTTCGGGCTCTGGATACAGGGATGTCCGAGCACGGAAGGTGGCCATAACTGGCCCGCCTCGACTCATCACCTTGGAACAAACCAGATCATCATCCCGCTCAGCCAGAGTTGTCTGGACATCAGCGCGCAAAAGATCGAACAGAAGGAAGGCGGCGGCAGCGGCGGTGGAGCGGGCAGGCGTTTTTACGAGATGCCTGGCAGCGATGGCAAGGTCGGCAAGCTGGCTGCATTCGACGTCAGGACCATGAAAGAAATGTGGGCTGTCGAACAGCGTGCACCTTTCATGACAGCGGCCATATCGACGGCAGGCGGCGTTGTCTTTGCCGGAGACCTCGATCGCAAATTCCATGCAATTGATGTCCGGACCGGTGCGGTACTTTGGGAAACGCGGCTGGCAACGTCGGTGCAAGGTTTCCCTGTGACCTTCAGCATCGACGGAAAACAGTACGTTGCGGTCACGACTGGAAATGGCGGTGGCAGCCCGCGGGCGGTTCCGGCGACGATCGCGCCCGAGCTTCACCCGCCGGCGACAGGAAACGCGCTTTATGTGTTCGCGCTCCCGGACAGGAGGTAGAGCTGCCGCGAATTACGCCAATTGCGCCAACAATCATTCGCGTAATTGGCGTAATTCGCGGCAAATCACCTGTCCTTTCACTGGAGCGGTTGCAGTTGGGGCTTGACCCCTTCAGGCAACGGATACCGATCCACATGCAAGATGGAGTGTCAAGAAAGCTTCCTGCAGCGGGCCAATTGCGGTATACATAGGCGGCATGAATTCCACTAGTGGTGAAAACCATCTCAACCGCCGTGCATTTCTTGCTGCTGCGCTGGGTGGGGCAGCAGCTGTATCTGCTGCGGCGCAGGCGCCTGCGCAACAGCCGCAAGTGTCGCCTGTTCCAACTCCTCGCGATTGGTCGCGGCGGGACCCTCTGCAGTATCCCGACCCGGACATCGTCGCTCTCGATAACCGGTTCCGCCGGTACATCGTTGGCAACACGCCCATCCAACGACTCTACGCGGGAACACTCTGGGCTGAAGGTCCTGCGTGGAATGGGGTCGGGCGTTATTTAGTCTGGAGCGATATCCCCAACAACGTCCAAATGCGGTGGATCGAAGAGGACGGCCGCGTCACGACATTTCGAAATCCCTCGGGCTTCAGCAACGGCAACACGTTCGATTATGAAGGGCGGCAACTTTCCTGCGAACACGGAGGACGCCGCGTCGTACGCTATGAGCCCAATGGCACGATCACGGTGATCGCCGAGAAGTTTCAAGGAAAGCGGCTGAGCTCCCCGAACGATATCGCAGTTCATCCGGATGGCAGCATCTGGTTCACCGATCCCATCTACGGTATTCGCGGAAACTATGAAGGCTACAAAGCCGAGCAGGAGCTCAAAGAAGCGGTTTATCGCGTGGATGCGAAGACTGGCCAGATCGACAAGGTGACCGACGAAGTCGGCGGGCCGAATGGGATCTGCTTCTCGCCAGATTATAAAAAGGTCTATGTGGCGGACACAGGCATGCCGCGCGACATCAAAGTTTGGGACATAGACGAGAAGTCCATCCGAAATGGCAAGCGTTTCGTGCAACTGGATATTCCGGGAACAGGAGCCCCATCCGCTGCTGACGGCATTCGCTGCGACACAGACGGCAATATCTGGGCAGGAGCACGGCCGGGCGTTCAGGTTATCGCGCCAAACGGGGAACGCATCGGAATGATCCGCCTGCCGGAGACCTGTGCCAACGTCTGTTTCGGCGGCCCGCGGAGGAACCGCCTGTTCATGACGGCGAGCCAGTCGCTCTATGCAGTGTATGTGGATACAACTGGGGCGCACATTGCGTAGAACAGGTAGGGAATGTTAGCGATTCCCCTCCTCGTCGGGGGTAACAATAAACCTGGCTTACCGGCTTCCGAAGATCAGCGATCAGCAACCGCCGACCGCCAATGCGTAACAGCCATGTGCAATCATCCAAAGCGATTGCTAAGGATATTGCTTATCTTTGTTACATACTGGCGATCGGCGATCACTGATTGCTTATGGAACGTACCGCCCTGGTTCAACAGGGACATGTCAGGAACGCTGTGCTACGCGATTTCCAGCTCGGCGTATTTCGCAATCATCTTTTTCAGACCATAAGAGATGAAGCTGACGGTGAGCTTGAGATCGTCGCCGGAGCCTTCGGTGCGAAGGATAGTGCCGTAGCCGTATTTGGCGTGTTTGACGCGCGTGCCTAGGGTCCATGTCCCAGGGGGTCTTTTCCTGGGTTCGGGTTTATCGGTCGGACTGGCTTTCGGCTCGCCTCCGCCCAGCACTTTCATGACGGCGTCGACCGTGTCGTGGCTGGTCCCGCCGTATTTGACGGCGGGCTTGCGGCGGCGTTCGCCGGCTTCCTCTATCAACTCTTCAGGGACCTCTGCCAGGAAACGCGAAGGCTCGGATACCTGTTGATCCATGTTTCCAAAGTACCGGCGGAATCGTGTGGACGTGAGATACAGCTTCTGTTCCGCGCGAGTCATACCCACATAGAAGAGCCGGCGCTCCTCTTCAAGCTGCGCCGCCTCCATAATGGATCGGCTGTGGGGAAACAGACCTTCTTCAAGGCCGATGATGAGAACTACAGGAAACTCGAGTCCCTTGGCCGTGTGCAGCGTCATAAGCGAAACGGGCACGCGCTCGTCATATGCATCCTGATCGGAAACGAGCGCGGCATGATCCAGAAACTCCCGCAGTTTCTCGCCTCGCTCGTTGCTTTCCTCGGCCGCAGTCAAAAGCTCGCGAATGTTTTCAATCCGGCTCTCCGCCTCATCTGTCCCCTCTTCCTGAAGCATTTCGAGGTATTTCGTCGAGGTGACGATCTTTTCAAGCAACGCGGAGTTCGAGAGATCCCCGGCCGCCTCGACAAACTCCGAGACCAGCTTGAAGAAAGCTTCCAGTGCACGAATCGTGCGCATCGGGAGCCTCGCTTCCCGGATCGCGATTTCAACGGCGCCCCAAATCGAAGTTCCGCGCTCGATCGCCAGCTCCTCCAACAAGTCCGTTGTGGTTTTACCGATGCCCCGTGGAGGTACATTGATGATGCGCAGCATGCGCACCGAATCGTGCGGATTCAATGAGACCGTCATGTAGCTGACCATGTCCTTGATTTCCGCGCGCTCGTAAAAACTGAAGCCCCCGACAATCCGATACTTCATGTTGTACCGGCGCAGCTTCTCTTCGAGCATCCGCGAGAGGAAATTCGTTCGATACAGCACCGCGATTCTCGTGCCGGGGTCCGCCTTCTGGTGATCCAGGATCCGCTCGGCCACATACATCGCCTCTGCTTCGGCGTCAGCCGCTTCCATGGAGGTGATCCGCTCGCCGGAAGCTTTCTGAGTCCACAACGTTTTGCCTTTGCGCATCTCGTTGTGCGCGACAACGGCGCTGGCCGCCGCGAGAATATTCTTTGTCGAGCGATAGTTTTGCTCGAGCTTGATCACACGGACCCGCGGATAGTCCTTTTCAAACGACAGGATGTTTTGAATATCGGCGCCCCGCCAACTGTAGATGGATTGATCTTCATCCCCGACCACACAGATATTGTCGTGCACGCGCGTCAGGTGGCGGACTAACCGGTACTGCATGCGGTTGGTGTCCTGGTATTCGTCCACCATGGTGTACTCGAAACGCGTGCCGTACTTCTCGGCAGCGGCGGGAAATTTATCGAACAGCTCGACCGTTTTGATCAGCAGATCGTCAAAATCGAGCGCGTTCGATTTCCGCAGGCGCTTTTCGTATTCATTAAAAACGTTGGCTGTATGTTCCCATGAGGGTTCCCAAGAATCGTCGAGCAGATTTTGCGGCGTCTTTCCATGATTCTTGGCGTGACTGATTCGCGATTGAATCGTCTTCGCCGTGACGAGTCGTTCCTCTATTTTCAGATCCTTCATGGCGGCTTTTACGACCTGGACCTGATCGGCTTCATCGTAGATCGTGAAATCCCGTGTATAGTGCAGCGCTTCAATCTCTCGGCGAAGGATGCGCACACAGAGCGAATGAAACGTGGACATCAAGGGATCGCCCGAGCGTGCCGCACGCAGAAGATTGTGAACGCGAAACTTCATCTGGTCTGCGGCCTTGTTGGTGAACGTGACGGCGAGAATGTGCTCGGGACGGACGTTCCGATCCTCGATCAGGTGGGCCACACGATACGTGATGACGCGGGTCTTGCCGCTGCCGGCTCCGGCCAGAATCAAGACCGGCCCTTCCGTTGCTTGAACGGCTTCGAGTTGTTGCGGGTTAAGAAGTTTCGCGAGATCCATAGGAATAGCCGCGAATTACGCCAATTGCACCAACATTTGCGTAATTGGCGTAACTGTCGGCTACTCTCATTCTACCGTAACGCTTTTGGCCAGATTTCGGGGCTGGTCAATATCGCAACCGCGGCGCACTGCACAATGATAAGCCAGTAGCTGAAGGGGAAGGACTTCAAGTATCGGAAGCAGATATTCGTTCGTCGGCGACAGCGGAATGAAATGATCGGAGCTTTCAATAAGGTCCGGCTCGTTTTCGTTTCCGACCGAGATGATGATACCGTCGCGCGACTTGACTTCCTTGATATTGTTCAGAACTTTCTCGTATCGCTGGTGTGATTCCGGCGATTCGGGATCGTAGGCCCCCAGAAATACCACAGGCAGGTCTTCGTCGATAAGCGCGTTAGGGCCGTGCTTCATCTCCCCGGCCGGATAACCTTCGGCATGGATGTAGGAAAGCTCTTTCAGTTTGAGGGCGCCTTCCAAAGCGATTGGAAAATGGATGCCCCTCGCCAGGAACAGGAAGTCATGGTGGCGGAACAAGAACTTTGAGACCTCTTCGATGTGCTTCGCGTTCTCCAGAATCTTTTCGAGTTTGTGCGGCAGTTCGACCAGATCCGTGAGGGCCTTTCGCACCTGGGCGTCGGACAGAGTCCCATGAAGTTTCGACAGATGAATCGCGATGAGGTACAAGCATGCAAGCTGCGTCGTGAAAGCCTTCGTTGAAGCCACGCCGATTTCCGGGCCTGCGCGCGTGTAGAGTACGGCGTCCGCCACGCGGGTTGTCATCGATCCAACAACGTTTGTAATCGTCAGGATCTTCGATCCGGAGTCGCGGACCTGACGCTGGGCGGCGACTGTATCGGCTGTCTCACCAGACTGCGTGATGAAAATGAAAAGCGTATAGGGAAGAATCACCGGGTTACGGTATCGATACTCGCTGGCGTAATCCACCTCGACCGGGAGCCGGGCGATCGACTCGATCATGTATTTGCCGGCAAGCGCCGAATGCCAACTGGTTCCGCAAGCGAGGATGCGAATGTGCCGAAAACTTTTCCACTGGTCTTCCGTAAAGGCCACATCCTCCAGGTGGACCTTGTTGGTATCCAGCGAAAATCGGCCAAGAACCGTGTTGCTGATGGCGGTAGGCTGCTCATAAATTTCCTTGAGCATGAAGTGCTTGTAGCCGCCCTTTTCTGCCATGACCGGATCCCATGATATGTGCTGGAATTGCGGCTTGAGTGGTTTGCCGGCGGAATCAAAGAGACGAATGCCGTCGCGGGCGACGACGGCAACTTCGTGCTCGTCCAGAAAGAGAATCGACCGTGTGTATGGAAGGACAGCGGGAACATCCGATGCGACAAAACCCTCACCATCCGCGCTTCCCACGATGATCGGGGCGCCCTCCCGGACGGCAACAATCTTCTGAGGATCGTCGGCGGAGACCGCTGTAAATGCAAACAGCCCCTTCAACTCCGAAAGCGCTTTCAAGACTGCTTGTTCCAGGTTTCCATCGAAATGCTGCTCGATCAGGTGGGCGATCACTTCCGTGTCCGTTTCGGTTCTGAATGTATGTCCGTCCGAGATAAGCTTTCTCTTCAGGCTAAGGTAGTTCTCGATGATTCCGTTGTGGGCAACAACGATGCGGCCTTTGCAATCCCGGTGCGGATGGGCATTCTCTTCAGTGGGCCGGCCATGCGTGGCCCAGCGTGTGTGACCCAGGCCGAACTGGCCGGTTACCGGCTGTTTGGCAATCAGATCCTCGAGCTTCTTCAGCTTGCCCGACGCGCGCCGAATCTGAAGGTTTTGACCCTCGATGATCGCGATGCCGGCAGAGTCATAGCCGCGGTATTCGAGCGACCGGAGGCCACCCATGATGATGGGTACCGGATCGCGGGGGCCGATGTAGCCGAAAATTCCACACATGACTTGACAAGAATACCAAAGAGTCATCGCTCCAATGACGCGAATTCATTTGGCGTAATTCCGGCTTATTCTCTTCTCTTCCGCTGTCTGACCCAGCCTTCTTTAATGGCTTGCCGGCCACGGGCGATCGCCAGAGATTCCGGAGGAACGTCGTCGGTGACCGAAGAGCCGGCGGCGACGTAAGCGTCTTTGCCGATGCGGACGGGTGCGATGAGTTGGGAATCGGTCCCGATGAAAGCTCCATCTTCAATGACGGTGGGATGTTTGTGAACTCCGTCGTAGTTGCACGTGATGACGCCGGCCCCGACGTTAACGTTCTGGCCGATCGTGGCATCGCCCAAATAAGCGAGGTGCATGGATTTCGTC
>QHXC01000059.1 GCA_003222815.1 Acidobacteriota bacterium
GCAAGAATTCCCGCCAGGCCGTCCAGCGCGCCTGTCATGAACTTTCTGCCGTCGGCGCCAGAGTGTTCGGCATCGTCCTCAACAACGTCGATCTCCGGCGCGAAGGCCACGACGATTACTATTACTACTCCTACCAATACAGCTACTCCGCCGACGGCAAGCGTACGAAGACATGAGTTCCTGCTCGTTGCATTTCGAGTAATGAGTAACTTTGAATTGCCCAGTTATTCCCCTCCTGGAAGAGGAGGGGTGGCTGCGCCATCAATAAAAAGGCGCGAAGCCACCGAAGCCGGCGCAGACGGGGTGGTCAGTCCCGAAGAACACTGAATCCATGCACATCCTCGGCATCAACGTCTACCACCCCGACGTTTCCGCAGTCCTCATCCGCGACGGCCAGCTCATCGCCGCCCTCGAGGAAGAGCGCTTCCGCCGCGTTAAACACTACGCCGGCTTTCCATCCACAGCCATCCGCCGCTGCCTCGAGATCGGCGGCATCGAAGGCAAAGACCTCGACGCCATCGCCGTCAGCCGAAATCCAAAGGCCAACCTCCTCCGGAAAACGGCTTTCGTCCTCACCCACCGCCCCGCGCGGACGCTCCTTGGAGATCGGTTCCGCAATCTTCGGAAGTTCCAGGACCTCAAAACTCCTTTGGCGGACGCCCTTTCGGTCACTGTGGAAAAGCTCCCAAAGATCCGCCACGTCGAGCACCATCCGGCGCACCTGGCCAGCGCCTTCTTCGTTTCTCCATTCGAGGAGGCCGCGGTCTGCGCCCTGGATGGCTTCGGCGACTTTGTCAGCACATCTATGGCGGTCGGGAAGGACCGCCGCCTCAAAGTCCTCGAGAAGGTTTGTTTCCCTCACTCCCTGGGGATGCTCTACACAGCCGTCACCCAATACCTCGGCTTCCTGAGCTATGGCGACGAATTCAAAGTTATGGGCCTCGCTCCTTACGGGAAACCCAACTTCGTCAACGCTCTCAGCCGGCTCGTACGCCTGAAGCCCGGCGGTCTTTTCGAACTCGATCTGAAATATTTCCGCCACTGGTCGGACGGCGTCGCGATGCAATGGGAGGACGGCTATCCGTCACTAGGAAAAGTTTTTTCCCCAGAGTTGGAACGCCTCCTCGGCCCGGCCCGCCATCCGCAGGAACCTCTAACCGAGCGCCACGAAGATATTGCCCGCTCCCTGCAGGCGGTCTACGAAACCTGCGCCTTTCATGTCCTCAACGCCCTGTGGGAACGCACGAAGTTACCGAACCTTTGCCTGGCCGGAGGCTGCGCCATGAACAGCGTCGCCAACGGCAAGGTCCGCACACATACTCCGTTCCGGGAGCTGTACGTCCAACCCGCCGCTTCCGACAACGGCACCGCTCTCGGAGCCGCCTACTTCCTCTGGCACCAGAGCCTCGGGAAACCGAGGACGTTTGTCATGGACCACGCTCTCTGGGGGACGTCGTATGAGAACTTCAACATCGAATCCCTTCTCAGTAGAAACGGCCACAATAAGGGCGATTTCCAGGTCCGTCGCTTCAGCAACACTGAAGAAACCTGCCGCGCCACGGCCCGCCTTCTGGCGGAGGGCAACGTCATCGGATGGTTTCAAGGAAGAATGGAATGGGGTGCCCGAGCCTTGGGAAATCGCAGCATACTGGCCGACCCCCGCCGTGCCGACATGCGCGAGCTGATCAATTCGAAAATCAAATTTCGGGAGAAATTCCGTCCCTTCGCTCCTTCGATTTTAGAAGAAGCCATCCAGGATTATTTCGTGGGTGACGCGGTCGAGCCGTTCATGCAGCAGGTCTATCCAATCCGCGACGACAAACGCGCACTACTGCCCGCGATCGCGCACGTCGACGGGACCGGCCGCCTGCAAACGGTAAACCGAAACCAGAATCCACGTTATTACCGGCTGATCCAGGAGTTCGAAAAACTCACGGGCGTACCGGTGCTCCTGAATACCAGCTTCAACGAAAACGAACCGATTGTGGATACCCCGGCGCAGGCTCTCGACTGCTTTCTCAGAACCAAAATGGACGGCATTGTGGCGGACGATACGCTCATCTTACGTGAGCCGGCCAATCTCGATCCTTGCGTCAAGGATTCGAGCAAAAGCCATCATATCGAGCCGGTGATCCATCGCTAATGCTGTCCGAGATTCTGATTCAACGGATACGGCGGCTGGACAACGGAATATCGGCCCCTGTCATCGTTAATTTTTGATCATGTGCGGTCTAGCAGCCATATTCTCCTATCGTAACGGTCCACGGGTTGACGAGTTGGAACTCCTCAACATCCGCGACCGCATGACCTCGCGCGGTCCGGACGGCGCCGGAATCTGGTTCTCTGCGGACCAGCGTGTTGGTCTGGCGCACCGCCGCCTGGCGATCATTGATTTGTCGCCAAGCGCGGCGCAACCCATGTTCGACGAGACGGGAATGCTCGCCATCGTTTTCAACGGTGAAATTTACAACTACCGCGAATTGAGAGAGCAACTCGCAAAGGTAGGATTCCGTTTTAAGTCCACCAGCGATACCGAGGTCTTGCTCCACCTTTATGCCCACCGAGGCGTGAGCATGCTCGACTCTCTGCGCGGCATGTATGCCTTCGCACTATGGGATAGCCGGCAAAGAGCTCTATTTGTGGCGCGCGATCCCTACGGAATTAAGCCCGTCTACTACGCCGACGATGGGCGTACGGTCCGGGTGGCTTCTCAAGTCAAGGCGCTGCTTGCAGGAGGGGCCGTCGATACAACTCCGAATCCGGCAGGACATGTTGGTTTTTTCCTCTGGGGGCACGTTCCCGATCCACACACGATGTACCGAGGTATTCGGGCTGTTCCCGCGGGAAGCTATCTGTGGATAGAACAAGGTCAACCGATGCAGGCGGTGCACTTCTGCAGCATCCCTGAGATCTTCGCCAAAGCTGAGGATGAGGGTGCACAAAACGGCTCCCGCAAAGACACCCTAGGAGATGCCCTTCGCGATACTGTCCGGCATCATTTGATTGCGGACGTGCCTGTCGGAGTATTTCTTTCCTCCGGTTTGGATTCAACGACACTAACCGCCCTGGCTGCCGAAGAAGGTGGCAGCCTGCAAACAGTCACCCTCGGGTTCGAAGAATACAAAGGCACCACGAGCGATGAGACACCGCTGGCCGAAGAAGTCGCTCAGCGCTATGGTACGAAGCATCAGACGATTTGGGTGAACCGCCATGAGTTCGAGGGCCGCCTGGATCACCTGTTCTGGTCCATGGACCAGCCAACCATCGACGGGGTCAATTCGTACTGGGTCAGCCGTGTGGCCCAGCAATCAGGCTTGAAAGTCGCGTTGTCCGGCTTGGGAGGCGATGAGCTCTTCGCAGGCTATCCCAGCTTTCGGCAGATCCCTTCGATCGTGAAAGCTCTGCGTCCTTTGCGTTCCTTGCGGCCGCTGGCTCGAAGCTTCCGTGTAGTTACGGCTCCCGTGATCAAACGTTGGACTTCACCAAAATATGCTGGGCTCCTCGAATATGGTGGGAGCTACGCGGGCGCTTACCTCCTCCGCAGAGGACTCTTCATGCCCTGGGAATTACCCGAGGTGATGGACCCCGATTTCGCGCGCGCGGGCTGGCGGCAACTCGAACCCATTGCCGCAATCGAGCGGGATATAACGCAAATCGCCTCCCCCCGCTCCACAGTCTCCTGTCTGGAATCCTGCTGGTACATGCGGAACCAGCTCCTCCGCGATGCTGACTGGGCGGGCATGGCGCATTCGCTCGAAATCCGTGTACCCCTGGTCGATATCGACCTCCTGCGCTCGATGGGAAGATGCTTTGGAAATGGCGCCTCAGGCAAAAAGATGCTTTCAAAAGCCCCTCTGCGGAGCTTGCCGGAAACGGTACTGTCCAGGTGCAAAACAGGTTTCAGTATTCCGGTTGCCGAATGGTTTTCCGCTGACGGAGCAGCTACAGTGAGAACTAAATCGCACAGCGACCGGGGTCTTCGAATGTGGGGCAAGGCCGTTTACGACCGATTCCTGGGAGTTGTCAGTTGATGCCACTCGCAACAAGCACGTCCGCTCGACTCTCAACGGGTACCATGAACCTTCTCGTTCTCGTGACCGACGCCTTTGGTGGACGTGGAGGAGTTGCAAAATTCAACCGCGATTTGCTCACAGCGTTGTGTCTTCACACGGAAGTGTCGCAGGTTACAG
>QHXC01000060.1 GCA_003222815.1 Acidobacteriota bacterium
TTCTTATATTCAGCGACTATGCGCGGCCCGCAATCCGGCTCGCGGCGATCATGGAATTGCCGGTTGTCTTTGTCTTGACCCATGATGCGATGGGCGATGGAGAAGACGGTCCGACCCACCAGCCAGTTGAGCAGCTTGCCTCGCTGCGTGCAATGCCCGGTCTGATCACGTTGCGGCCTGGCGACGCCAACGAGGTAGTCGAAGCCTTTCGCTACATCGTGAAGTTGCATCACCAGCCGGCCGTGCTGGCATTGTCGCGACAGGCGCTGCCTACTCTCGATCGCACCAGGTATGCACCGGCGGCGGGCGTCGCACAGGGTGCGTATGTGCTTGCTGACGCTCCTGGCGGCGATCCGCAAGTGATCATCATCGCGTCGGGAAGCGAAGTCAGCCTTGCGGTGGAAGCTCACGAAACCCTGGTTGCAGAAGGCATTCGCTCGCGAGTCGTATCAATGGCGTCGTGGGAGATTTTCGATCACCAGACAAAAGAATACCGGGATAGCGTGTTGCCGCCGAGCGTAAGCGCACGCGTCGCAGTAGAACAGGGCTCCACCTTTGGTTGGGAAAGATATGTTGGGACCTCTGGTCAAGTTATTGGCATGCACACGTTCGGAGCTTCGGCGCCACTAAAGGAATTGCAACGGAAGTTCGGGTTCGAACCGGATCAGGTAGCTGCCGCCGCCAAAGCACAACTGCGGAAGAAAGTCTGATTTATTGCCGCGTGTGCTTAATCGAGCAAACGCTTGAGGATTTTCACCAGGGCCCGCTGCTCATCGGCCGAGAGTCGACCCAAGCTGTCGGGTGGTTTGGTGATGCGTTCGAGCACCGTCGAACGCAGGCGAACTCCAGCCGGCGTGAGTTCAAGGGATTTGACCCGGCGGTCATCGGCAGACGGCCGACGCCGGACAAGGCCGCGTGATTCGAGCCGATCGATGAGCCCAGTCACATTCGACGCATCGCACGCGAGAGCCTCGGCGAGTCTGCCCATCGGGATTGGCCGGTCAGGCTCGATCAAATGCAGGACGTGACACTGCGCAGGCGACAGCTCAAATTCCGACGCGAGCGTGGGCAGGTCTGCTCGCTGAGTGAAGAAGAATTTTACGAGAAGCTGCCAGGCCTCGCATGGCTTCGATTTGGTTGATTTCATAGAAGCAACACAGTTTAGCGCATCAATACATCAATAGTTGACAATATCAACTATATGCATATCGTTCGTCTTATGACAAGGCTTACACTCATTTCTCTGGATGACACGGTGGTTTTCCCCGGGATGCCCGTCACATTGGCGCTGGACGCCGGCACTGACAAGCATATTTTCTTGATGCCGCGGCACGGCAACACATACGCAAAGGTTGGAGTAGTTGCGGAAGTGACCGAACGCGTCCACCTTCCAGGACGTGGATTTGCCATCTCGCTCAATGGTCTCCATCGAGGAGTACCCGGTGCGGCTCAAACTGACCCGGACGGCCGACTCCGAGTAAATGTCGAGGAACGTCCGGACATCGTTCCGCCTCCCACTCAGATCCGCGAGCTGGAACGCGAGTATCGGGCAGTCGTCGAGGAGATCCTCGAACTGCGCGGCGACGACGGCCGGCTCAGCGGGTTTGTGCGATCGATCACACATCCGGGAGCCCTGGCGGACACAGCCGGCTACTCGCCGGATTTGAATTTCGCACAGAAGATCGAACTGCTTGAAACACTGGATGTCGTCGACCGTTTGAAGTTGGCGTTGCGGTTCCAGCAGGAGCGGCTGACGGAATTGCACGTACGCCAGCGCATTCGAGACGAGGTGGAGTCCGGCACACAGAAGCAGCAACGCGAGTATTTTCTGCGCCGGCAAATGGATGCGATTCGCAAAGAACTTGGTGAAAACGAAGGCTCCATCATCGAAGAATATCGGAAGAAGATTGATGATGCGCAGATGCCCGAGCCGGTTCACAAGCAGGCCGAACGCGAACTCGCTCGGTTAGAGAAAATGGGTGAGTCGAACGCCGAGGCGTCGATGATTCGCACGTATCTCGATTGGCTGCTCACCGTCCCATGGTCGAAACGGTCTGAGGAGCGTCTCGACCCGAAGTACGCGCGAGAAGTGCTGGACACGGACCATGCCGGTCTGGACGACGTTAAACGGCGCATCACCGAGTATCTTGCGGTGCGCAAGCTGCGGGCGGAGCGCGGTCTTACCGACAACCGCAGATCGGGCGCGATTCTGACGCTGATCGGACCGCCGGGAACCGGCAAAACATCGATTGGTGAATCGATCGCACGGGCAACCGGACGAAAGTTTGTCCGTATGTCGTTAGGCGGTGTTCGCGATGAGGCCGAGATCCGAGGTCATCGCCGCACCTACATTGGAGCTTTGCCTGGCCGGTTGGTGCGCGCCTTACGCGACGCCGGCACCATGAATCCGGTGATCATGCTTGACGAGGTCGATAAGCTGGGCGCCGACTGGCGCGGGGATCCTTCGGCCGCGCTGCTCGAAGTGCTGGACCCGGCGCAGAATCATGCCTTCCAGGATCATTATCTGGATGTCGAACTCGATCTCTCTCATGTTCTGTTCATTGCAACGGCAAACGTGGCCGAGACCATTCCAGGACCACTCCTCGACCGTATGGAAGTGATTCGGTTCGACGGATACACGACTGATGAGAAGGTCGCCATTGCTCGCGGCTACCTGTGGCCGCGCCAGATCGAACGGAACGGTTTGCGCACCGACGAAGTAACCGTCGAGGACGCTGTGCTGCGCCTGGTTGTCACCGACTACACGCGCGAGGCGGGCGTCCGTCAACTCGAGCGGGAGTTGGGTACCTTGCTGCGTAAGACTGCAACGGCGATCGCTTCAGGCGATCGGCAACCGCCAGTCGAAATCGATCCCTCGACGGTTCGGGATGCGCTAGGCCGGCAGAAGGTCCATCACGAGGCCGCCGCGCGGACAGCGACACCGGGTGTTGCGACCGGCTTGGCGGTGACCGGTGTCGGCGGCGACGTGCTCTTCGTCGAAGCAGCATCCATGGCCGGTAAAGGCGGCCTCGTGCTCACGGGTCAATTGGGCGATGTTATGAAGGAGTCCGCCCGTATTGCCCTGACTTACGTGCAGAGTCACGCTTCGCAATTGGAGATCGACGAGCGATCCTTCGATGGACGGGAGTTCCACATTCACGTACCAGCCGGCGCAACTCCAAAGGACGGGCCAAGTGCAGGAGTAACTATCGTCACGGCGCTCGCTTCATTACTCAGCGGCCGACCTGTGAAGAGCACTGTGGGTATGACAGGCGAGGTAACGCTGCAAGGGCGAGTCCTGCCGATCGGCGGCCTCAAACAGAAGGTCATGGCAGCCCAGGCGGCTGGCTTAACGGATGTCATCTTGCCGGAGCGCAACGAGCCTGAATTGGATGATCTTCCGTCCGATGTGCGGCAACAGATGCGTTTTCACGCCGTCAGGTCCATCGATGAGGCGCTCGCGCTGGCGTTGGAACCGAGCGAAGTCGCGATGGTTGCGTAGTTCACGAAGCTCAAATTGCAGGCTTCATCTCTCGGATTTCGATCGGCAGGATGCCGGCGCTTCAGCGTCGGCGGGATGCTCTTTATGAGATTGAACAGACCGTCGCGACCGGGCTCGATATGAGCGCTGTGCTGGATATAGTTGGGCGACCAATAGCGCTCAGCCGCTGCGTAGTCCCGCTTGTTGAACAGTGTATCGAACGCTTCCAGGACGAGCGCTTTGTTTTTCGACTCAACTGTACGATTCATTGCTACGTCAACCTCCTCCTAGAGCTTTGATCCAC
>QHXC01000061.1 GCA_003222815.1 Acidobacteriota bacterium
CGAATCGCATCCTCCACGGCTGTTGCCGCAATACCCTTCGGCACCCGAACCCCGATTTCAGTGAGTTTACGGACGAAGAGATCTCGATCCTCTGTCTCACGAATCGCCTGGATTGGAGTACCGAGCACGTGAACATTGTATTTATCAAAAACACCGGTTTCGTCTAGCGTAAGGCCGCAGTTCAGCGCGGTTTGACCGCCGAATCCGAGGAAAATCCCATCCGGTTTTTCTTTCTGAATGACCTGTTCGACGAAATAAGGGCTCACGGGCAAGAGGTAGACTTCGTCGGCTAAGTCGTCCGAGGTTTGAATTGTCGCGATGTTGGGATTGACAAGGATGGTCTTAATGCCAGAGTCCTTCAGCGCCTTCACGGCCTGGCTTCCCGAGTAGTCGAACTCGCCAGCCTCGCCGATCTTGAGGGCACCGCTTCCGAGGATGAGAATCTTCTCGAACCTAGGAGGCATGAACCATCCTCAGAAAGTCGTCAAAGATGAAATTCGTGTCTACCGGGCCAGGGGCGGCTTCCGGATGAAATTGGACGCCTTTGAAGGGTAGAGAGCAGTGCCTTATCCCTTCGTTTGTACCGTCGTTGGCATTGACGAACCACGCTTGCCACTCCACGGGAAGAGTTTCGACCTCAACGGCATAGCCGTGATTCTGGGACGTGACGTAACAGCGCTCTGTGCCGACTTCCACGCAGGGTTGGTTCTGACCTCGATGACCAAACTTTAGCTTGTACGTGTTTGCTCCAGCGGCCAGCGCAAGAACCTGAGCGCCAAGGCAGATACCGAGCAGGGGCACCCGCCTTTGCATCAACATGCGGGTATGTGCGATGGTGGTGCTGCACATTTTCGGGTCACCCGGACCATTAGAGATCAGCACACCGTCAAAATCTGCACCTTCAAAATCATAGTCGTAGGGAACTCGTAATACTGTTGCACCGCGGTCCAGGAGATTTTTCAGAATGCTTCGTTTACAACCGCAATCCACCAGGACGATACGAGGCGCACCTGCCGGATAGAGAACCGGTTCGGCCACGGTCACTTGCCGCACAAGGTCCTCGCTGTTTGGATCGCAAAACTCCACATCCAAACCTTCCAGCACGATCTTCCCAAGCAAACTTCCGTGGTTTCTCAAATGCTTCGTGAGGGCGCGCGTATCCACACCGGAGAGTCCGATAATGCCAGCTTCAAAAAGCCATTGGTCCAGACTCCGGCGAGCCTTCCAATGGTGATATCGGAGGGACAGGTCGGAAACAACGAGTCCCGAAACCTGGATTCGATCGGACTCAAATTCATGATTCAACTCGTCCGATGGCTCCATGGCTGGAACGCCATAGTTCCCAACCAGTGGATAGGTAAGAGCCAAAATTTGCCCCTGGTAGGATGGATCTGTTAACGCCTCCGGGTAGCCCACCATTCCCGTGTTGAACACGACCTCTCCCGATACAGCTTTTGGAAAACCGAACACCCGACCTTCCAGCGTGTATCCGTCTTCAAGCACGAGCTTGCCTTCTTGATTCATCTCCATTTCCTTTTCTGCGAATCGGACCGATGCTTCGGCGTGATCCTTTTCCAGCAACCTATGACGCGACCAGCGCCGATTCTAAAGGAAGACGACTTCTTTGTCGCGAACATAAAAGTGCCTCCCTGCAGCGTACACACTCGACAACACAGTCTGACGATCGCGGGGATGGTCTCGGATCTGTCCAGCCTCGTTTGCCGCCGCACGAATTTTCCGAGTATTCTGCAGATGGGTATGGAACTGAAGGAGCTTGGCACAACCGGAGCAAAAGTGCCCGAAGTCGGCATCGGCACCTATCGTTATGAAGCCGGGCCAGGCTTACTCCGGAAAGCAGTGGAGTTGGGTGCGTTTTTGATCGACACAGCAGAGAGCTACAACAATGAAGAAGTAGTTGGTCAAGCGATCCAGGGGATTCGAAACCGTGTTTTCGTAGCCACCAAGACCCGTCATTGGAAATACGCCGAGGTGCTCCGGAGCGCCGAAGGAAGTCTGCGGCGCCTTGGCATTGACAGCATCGACCTGTACCAGCTTCATTGGCCTAACGCTGCGGTGCCGATCGCGGAGACGATGGCTGCAATGGAGACTCTCGTGGACCAGGGAAAGGTGCGCTTCCTGGGAGTGAGCAACTTTTCGGTTCCAGAACTGAAGAAGGCCCAGGCCGTGATGCGCAAGTACCAGATTGTCTCAAATCAGGTGCGTTACAGTCTGGTCGATCGAAGCATCCAACTGGACGTCTTGCCGTATTGCCAGCGGAACCATGTGACGGTGATTGCCCACACTCCTCTGGCGGAGGGATTGAGAAACATCCTGAGCTTCGATTCACAAGACGTGCTGGGACAGCTTGCCGGCGCCACAGGCAAGACCAAGGCCCAAATAGCTCTAAACTGGTGCGTCTCCCAGCCAGGGGTTGTCACCATTCCAAAGACGCACTCCCTGGAACACCTTTCTGAGAATTGCGGGAGCTCGGGCTGGCGTCTAACGGAAGAACAGATGGCAATGCTCGACAAGGGCGTGCACTTCCGGCGCCGCAGCCGCTTCGAAGCGAGGTTTCGGAGGTTTGCGCGGAATACACTTCAGAGGCTTGGTCGCCCGTGATCCCCATGCCCCCTCTTTACGCTGCGTCAGTCTTCTCGCCGCTTGCGTGTTACTAGAGTGTTTTCCAAAAAAATGCAGTCCATGCCGGTGCGCAGAAAGGTTTCAAGCGCTTCTGTCGGGGTGTTTACAATGGGCTGACCTTTGACGTTAAAGCTCGTGTTCAAGACCATTTCCCGCCCTAACCGCGTTCCGACCGCCCGCAGCAGCGTATGAAACTCCAGGTTGTCTTTTGCGGAAACGGTCTGTACTCGCGCCGTACCGTCAACGTGCGTGATGGCGGGTAACTGGGAGCGATAGGGCTCTCGAACATTCACGATCATGATCATGTAGGGCAACTCCATCATCGGAGGAATGTCGAACCAACGGTGTGCTTCTTCCAGTGTCACCGCAGGGGCGAAGGGCCGGAAGGCCTCGCGCATTTTGACCATGGCATTGATACGGTCGCGCATTTCCGGGTGGCCGGGATCGGCTAGAATACTGCGATGCCCGAGCGCACGTGGCCCGAACTCCATGCGGCCTCGATACCACGCGACGACTTGACCATTCGCGATCCGCTCCGCAGCAGCCGCACACGTGTCCTCCAGGTTTGGATACCGCTCAACTTCGATTCGGTCTGCAAACTGCGCAAGCGCGGCCTCCACCGCAGATATGGGGTGTGCCGGGCCAAGGAAAGGGACGGGGAACCTGCCATTCCGACTATCGCCAATGACCATCGCGCGGAACAACGCTGCCCCGAGGGCGGTTCCGTCGTCGCCGGCGGCTGGCTGCACGTAGATGTCGTCAAACAGACCGGACCGCAAGAGCTTCCCGTTCGCAGTGCAGTTCAGGGCCACACCTCCGGCCATGGCCAGCCGTTTCAATCCAGTCTGTGCGCCGAAGTGTCGGCATATGTGCAGGATAGTCTTGTCCAAACATTCTTGAAGAGCCGCCGCAACATCCCAGTGTTCATCACGAATCTCCTCGTCCGGTTTGCGTTCTCGTACAAGGTTTTCCGCTAAGTATTTCCGCGTGGCCGTGTAATTCTCACGCTCCTCTTTCGTTCGATTCAATCGTAGGATCGGGATTTGGATCGAGCCGTTTGGTTCAAACACGACGGCCTGTTCGAAAAAGGAGCGGAAGCGCGCTGGATTGCCGTACGGGGCCAGGCCCATGATCTTGTACTCGTCGGAGTTAAAGTCAAAGCCCAGATGGAGAGTCACAAGAGAATACAAGATCCCAATAGAGTCATTCGCCGGGATCTGGTGCAGCTTTTGCAACTTGTTGTCTCGCGCGTGATAAATCGAGGCACTGTGCGCCTCCCCCATTCCATCGATCACGACCACCAGGCAATCGTCCCAACCCGAAGTACAGAAGGCGCTCGCCGCATGGGCCAGGTGATGCTGTACCGGATGGATGTGCTCGGCCGGAAAGGTGGGAAAGTGCGTGTGTACATGTCCGGCGAGCGATTCCCGGGATAAGACGTCCTTATACTGCTTGGCCGTGTAGGCCATGCGATAGGGTGCATAGTCAAAGCCATGCGCGATTTCGTCGACCTGTTCGATCGCCAAACCCGCTTCCGACAGACAATATCCGATAGCCGCGGCGGGGAAATCTCCGGTGTGCTTTTTGCGAGAGAACCGTTCTTCAGCAGCGGCCGCAACACACACTCCGTCGACAATCAGCGCA
>QHXC01000373.1 GCA_003222815.1 Acidobacteriota bacterium
CTGTACATGGCGGAATTTGCATTATTCTCTCGAAAGGTCCGTGAAGCGATCGTTAACAACCAGAATACGTTTCCCTACATCCGCGCCGAAATCGGATTTGTCGGTTTCTCACGATACGGTATTCGTTACGACCGGCAGCGGCGCGTGAGTGGGCTGACGCACTACAACATCATCGATATGATTGCGGCGGCCGCGGGCGCGCTCCTGACGTCATCGACTTTTCCGATGCGGGCTACGGCAATAGCCTTTCCTCTTGTGGCCTTGCTGAACATCGTGCTGCTTATGATGGATGGAGTGGGGAGTGTGGGGCAGCCGTTTAAAATTCTGGTGGCATTCGATCTTGTATTCCTACTTCTTCTGGCCTCGACTTACGGACTTTATCTGGCACGTATTCACAAAAATCTGATGGGCCGCCCAATCTTCATCGTCGATCGGGACTTGACGATTTTGAACCAACCCGCCGACCGCCAAGAGCGTGCCTCCGCTGCCGTACGAAGTCAGAAAGCCTGACAGATGCTCTGATGAATCGGGTCCTTGTCACCGGAATTAGTGGCTTTATCGGGCGACGCGTTGCACCTTTTCTGTTGGAGCGTGGTTTCGAAGTGCACGGAGTGGGTCGCGGCCACCGCCCTGCCCTACTCGAGGCGCCCGTAGCATGGACGAAGGTTGACCTTTGCGACAGCGGAGCGACGCGGGCGTTCGTAAAAGCCTTAGCCCCGAGTCACTGCCTCAACCTGGCGTGGTACGCCAAGCATGGCAAGTTCTGGCGCGCGCCGGAAAATCTGGCTTGGGTACAAGCTTCTATCAATCTTTTAAGGGCGTTTGCGGATGCGGGTGGAAGGCGGTTCGTTGGCGCGGGCTCGTGCGCCGAATACGATTGGTCTCAGCCGTTCCTGTCCGAAGCCACCACACCGCGAACGCCGCACACTCCCTTCGGTCGTTGCAAAAATGCGCTTTTCGAAGCGACGATGGCATATGCCGATATGACCGGTATCTCGGCCGCGTGGGGCCGCGTGTTCTTTGTCTACGGCCCGGGTGAGGTCGAAACTCGTCTCGTGCCACATGTCATTAGCAGCCTGCTTGCCGGTCGTCCGGCGAAAACAAGCGCCGGGGAGCAGATCCGCGACTTCTCACACGTTGACGACATTGCCGGCGGTTTCGCTGCTCTGTTGGCGTCTGCCGTGCAGAACGGCGTCAATCTTGCGTCGGGGCAACCAGTGGCCGTGAAAACGGTCATCGAGACCATCGGTCGGTTGCTCGGTCGCTCGAATTTGATAGAGTTCGGTGCCATCCCGTCGCAGCCGGACGAACCATCCGAGCTTGTTGCCGATATCCGGCGGCTCACAGATGAAGTCGGGTTCCGGCAGTGTTGGCGTCTAGAGCGTGGATTGGAAGCGACGATTCAGTCGTACCGCTCATAAAATCGTTGCGATCTAGAAATGCCTCGTGCCTAGCATGTGGCACTGTTTGCAGAGCGGGGGCACTTGCCTGTTCACGAACATGTCCTTGAAGGAAAAAAGCGATGTGGGTTCCTCAATTCGTCCGAATTCGTTGTTGGGCGTTACCATGCAGCAGGGACTAAGTGTGTTGGCTGGTCCGATGGAAAAGGCGTTTGTTGTGAACGGACAGGTGTTGGGCTCTCCAACTATCGACACGAAATAAAGGTTCAGTTTCCTCTCCGACTGGATCTGCCGACAAAGTGCCTCGAACTCGTATCCAAAGCCGTCCCTTTCTGCGAACGGACCAGTTGCGGGATTGGAGGCAGTGTAGAACTGCCGGTTGAACAGAAGCCCGCGCGCTCCAGCGTTCACGGCAAAGCCATAAGCCCACCGGTAGCTTTCCGTGTCGATGCCGTGGAAGCTCAGAACGATCCTTTCCGGATCAAACGCCCCAGAATGGGCGTCTTTCAATACCTGCTCAATTGCGTCGAGATTGTATTTTTGTCCTCGTTCGGTCTTCCGGTAGATACTCATGTTCAGGATGTTCAGTCCGGCAGAACACATCTGTTCCAGCAGCGCGCGATTGATTTTCAACACGTTCGAGGTCACAGACACGACCACGCCCTTGCTCCGGAAGAACCGAACGATATCGATGAAGTCCTTGTTCATCGTCGGTTCACCCCCGATCAGAACGACTCGACTGATCGTACGAAAGAGGCTGCGGGCGTAATTGGCCTTGACCTGGGCCAGATCGAAATCCAATCGACCGACGGTTTTGTCGTTGATCACATCCACGAAATAGCAGTCGTCGCAACTCATGTTGCAGCGTGCGGTCAATAACAGATACGCATGCAGAGGGTGGCGGGCCTGCCAGCGTTCGAGCGCAGGCCACTTCGCAAGATGTCCAACCGTATAAGCCAGAATAGCCGCAGTTCTAGCAGCCTTGCTCTCGGCGCGTGGGAATGATCGGATGAGATCGAGCGTCAAGCGGGTACGTGGTTTCATGGAATAGTGAACACTTCTTATAGCACGATATCGTATAAGAGCCAACGATCGGTCTTCACACAAGTTTCCAAACCAGAGGTTCAGATTTTGTACAATATGTTCCCTTTAAGCCGAGAAACTCAACGAAGTAGTTGCGAGCAAATCCATGGATCACAAGAGACCAAGACAAGTCGTTATTCTGGCGGGCGGAAGGGGAACGCGGCTGGCGCCGCTAACCGACACCATGCCAAAAACAATGATCAAATTTCACGGAAAACCGTTCCTGGAATATTTGGTTGAATCTGTACGGGACCAAGGCTTCGACAGGATCCTCTTGTTGTTGGGTTATTTGCCTCACGTCATTCAAAACTACTTTCGAGATGGTAGCGCCTTTGGGGTTTGCATAGATTATTCGGTCTCGGCGGTGGAGAATGAGACGGGCCTACGACTCAAATTGGCCTACGACAACTTAGATTCGTGCTTCCTTTTGATGTATAGCGACAATTATTGGCCGCTTCGATTTGACGCAATGTGGGATCACTTTGTTCGGTCCGAAGCGCTGGCGCAACTCACCGTCTACACCAACGAAGACAATTACAGTAAGAGTAATGTGTCAGTGGATGCGGGGGGGAGAGTCACGCTCTATGACAAGAGCAAATCTTCGAAAGATCTTCGCGGAGTTGAGATTGGGTTTGCCATCCTCAAAAAAGAAGTTTGTGATCTGCTTCCTCGCGACAATGTCAATTTCGAAAGCGTAATTTATCCGAGGTTGGTTCAAGAGGGACAACTGGTAGCATTTCGAACTTCTCATCGATATTACAGTGTTGGGTCACACGAACGATTGCGACTCACGGAGCAGTTTCTGCGTCGACGCCGGGCCATAATTCTGGACCGAGATGGAGTTCTCAATGAAAAGCCCAGCAAAGCCGAATATGTTACGAGTTGGAGCTCCTTCAAGTGGCTGGCTGGAGTCCAGGAGGCACTTCGACTTTTGAAATTATCCGGGTATACCATTATTGTGATCACGAACCAGGCGGGAATTGCTCGGGGATTTATGACCGAATCTGAGCTTATTCAGGTTCATGAGCGGATGAAATCGGAATTATCCGCGCATCGTGCTTTTATCGATGCCATATACTACTGCCCTCACGGTTGGGATGAAGGCTGCTTCTGCCGCAAGCCTCAACCTGGAATGCTTTTCATGGCGCAACGAGATTTTCATTTGGATCTAACGCGGACGTATTTCATTGGGGATGATATACGCGACGTCGAAGCCGGCGAGGCCGCCGGCTGCCCAACATTCCTGGTCGACTCAGAGTGGCCGTTGCTTAGACTTGTTAAGGAAAAAATTGTGCAAGTGCGGCCTTTCTCCGCCCAGCTGTGACCCGCATTTCTTCTCTGCAAGCCCTAGAAAGCCATATTCGGGAAGCCATCTACGTAAACGAACTCACGCCCTCACTGATCTTGGTAGGGGGGTGCTCCCGTTCCGGCAAGAGCACAGCCGTGGCCAGTCTTTGCAGAAGTTTTACGGGGGAGTATCATCCTCGGCAATCCTGTTGCGCCTCCCGAATATGATGCCGTATCTCGCCGACGAATCTCAGAAGCCGGTGCCACGATAAGGGCCCGCGGGGGTCTTGTTTTTGCAGAAGGGGTGATCGCGTTGGCCATTAGAGAACTCCTGGAATTGGCATCGCTCAAGATATTTGTGGCAATCGAAGGAGAGGCGCGTTTAGAACGGTTAAGATCCTTCTACCATGAAAAAAAGGGGCTTTCGATTTCGGAGGCGGAAGAAATTATTCGTATCCGCGAGATGGAAGAAGTGCCATTTGTCCAACAGACGTCACAGAATGCCGATGTGATATTTGAACTTGGAAGTTAAGACACAGATCTTCTATCATTCCCAATCTCAAAAGCCTAAGTCTGCAGAGGGTTGTCCACCAAGCTTGGTGATTGGCGATTGTGGACAAGTTCATTCATGATCGAAGCTCCTAGGGCCCACGGCCACTACCGCCGGAGACCGGAGTGGGAAAGGTTTTAATAACTGGGATAACGGGCTTTGTAGGATCGCATCTGGCCGACCTTTGTCTAAATAAGCACGTCAACTTGTACGGTTTTCGCCGCTATCATCTTTCCAATCTCAAGAATATCGTTCACATCGAAGATAAAATCCGGTGGGTCGACTGCGACATGATGGATGCCAAGGCAGTCACCAAAGCCATCCAAAAAGTAAAGCCTGACGTCATCTTCCACATGGCATCACAAAGTTTCGTGAGCCCTTCCTGGGATCATCCTTCCCTCTATATGGACGCCAATTACAGAATGACTGTCAATCTGTTTGAGGCCTGCTTGGAGAGCAGGATCAACCCACGGATTCACATTCCGGGCTCTGGCGAAGAGTATGGCGAGATCTATGAGGACGAGTTACCCATTACATTAACCACGCAACTGAGACCCGTCAACCCTTACGCCGTCTCAAAAGTGGCACAGGATATGATTGCGTACGTGTATTTTCGGTCTTATGGACTAAGAGTCATCCGAACAAGAGCCTTCAATCACGAAGGGCCTCGCCGAGATCGTGTTTTTGGAATTCCGTGGTACTGCTATCAGATCGCCAAAATCGAGCATCGACTGCAGAAACCTGTTATAAAAGTGGGCTACGTTGACGACTTGCGAAACTTTACTCATATCAAAGACATGGTGAGGGCGTACTGGTTGGCGGTTGAAAAATGCAAGCCCGGAGAACTCTACTTGATAGGTTCAGAAGCGGACAGTCATGTCCACACATTCCGTGAATGCGTGGAAATGCTTATCGAGATGTCCAAAGTCAAAAATATCAGGTACAAAATAGATCCCCAATACGTTCGTCCAACTCAAGTGCCAAGACTGATCTGTGACACCTCTGCCTTCGTGAAAACCACTGGCTGGAAGCCCAGGATCGATTTCGAAACAATCCTGGTTGAGACCTTGAACTACTGGCGAGACCAGATAGGCCGAGGCTTGGTTAAGTGAGCATTTCTGATCGAAAGACCCGTTATCACCGGAGGTCCTCCTGCCGAACTTCAGGATCTGATCATTTAGTGGATCTCCTTTCCTTAGGACGTCAACCTCTTGCGAATTCTCTCGTGGACAAACCGCAGGAAACAGAGGTGACAGTTCCTCTCACTCTGGCATTTTGTCCAGATTCTTCCCTAGTGCAGATTCGCGAAACGGTGGATAAGGAAATCCTGTTCTCCAATTATGTGTGGGTATCAAGCACGTCGCCAAGCACTCGCGCCTACGCTACAAGTTTCGTAAAGAATGTGATCGACAAGGGGCATTTACAATCCGGTGATTTAATCATTGAGATTGCCTCAAACGACGGTACGTTTTTGAAACCCTTCGTCGAAACAGGATACAGCAACGTGTTGGGAGTTGACCCTGCCGCTAACATTGCCAAGATCGCCAACGATGACGGAATCGAAACATGGGTTTGTTTCTGGAACCAAGGCGTAGCTGAAGAAATCGCCAGAGAATATGGCAAAGCCAAGCTTATTTTCGCGAGGAATGTCATTGCGCACGTCAGCGACCTGGACGATTTTATGGCTGGGATCACATCCATCCTTAGTGAAGATGGTTTAGGCGTGTTTGAATTCCATTATGCGGGAGACATCCTAGAAGGCCTGCAATACGATTCTGTTTACCACGAACATCTTTGCTATTTTTCTCTGAGGTCCATTACTACTCTTCTTGAAAAATCTCAGTTGACTGTCTTCCACGCAGAGTGGAGTCCGATCAGTGGTGGTTCCTTAGTAGTTTTCTTTTCAAAGACCCGCCAAGAGGAGAGTGTTGCTCTTCTTGTCCTGAGACAGAGGGAAGCAGACCTCCGAATTAATGCTCTTTCTACCTGGCAGGAGTTTGCCAATAATTGTCTGCGTCACCGAGCGGAATCGCAGGCGCTTATCTCTAGTTTTTCTCAGAAAACAATCGTAGGCTTTGGCGCCTCGGCGCGAAGTTCGACGTACTTGAACTTTTGCGGTTTTACCAACAAGCACATTCAGGCTGTCATTGATAACAACCCGCTGAAACAGGGTTTATATACAGCAGGTTCTTCCCTACCGATCGTTTCGTTCCAGGAGGGACTGAAAAGCCATCCCGATTTCATTTTCATCTTTGCCTGGAATTTTCAAGAAGAAATTGTGCAGAAATGTCGTGACAAAGGTTTCCGGGGAAATTTTGTGGTCGCGTTTCCCAGCAGACCCCATTTGATTTAATCGGCAAAGTGAAATTTCATCCGCAAAGAATACCTCAGGTCTTTTTGATTGAACCCGAACCGTTCATTGACCAAAGAGGACTTTTGCGGCGGCATTATTGCCAGAAAGAGTTCGCGCCTCACAACATTCTGCAGGAGATAAAGCAGTGCAATATATCTGAGAATAGACGTCGCCATACGTTACGTGGCTTCCATTTTCAGAAACCGCCCTATGAAGAGGGGAGAGTCCTCTCGTGTGTAAAGGGCGCTATCTACGACATCATTGTGGATTTGAGGTCCAACTCTTCCACGTATCTGACGTGGATCTCTGCGGAGTTGAGCGATGAGAATCGGTTGAGTTTATATACGCCGCCGGGCTGCGCTAATGGCTATCTGACTCTGCAGGACAACACATGGATCCTCTACTACCATTCGCAGTTTTACACTCCTCAGGCGGAAGCTGGCATCCGGTACAACGATCCTTTTTTCAACTTCGCATGGCCTGTTGAGCCGGCCGTTATTTCTCAAAAGGATCTTCATTACCCCGACTTTGTTCCATCGCAGATGGAAAATAGTCAGCAATGAAACTCGTTGAGATCGATTGTCCTGTTTGCTCTTGTAAGAAATATAAGGTTGTTTTTCCCGATACGCTCGGTGCTCGACCGCCTGTCTTTGGCTATAAATGGGTACCAGAAATTCGAAAAATGTATCGAACAGTTCGCTGCCTCGCCTGTGGTCATGTCTATTGCTCTCCGCGGCTGGAAAACATGTATCAGTATTACAAAGATGTGGAGGATGAAGGATATCTGCATAATGAACCGCTTCGGACTGAAACAGCGAGGAACGTGATTCAAACCATCCAAAAGTTTGCGCCTGCTGGAAGGCTATTGGATGTGGGCTGCTCTACCGGAGATTTCTTGCAGGTCGCGAGAGAGTATTACCAGGTGGAGGGCCTTGAGCTGTCCCATTGGGCTTTGGAAGTTGCAAAGCATCGCGGCTTAACAGTTCACCCGACGAAATTGAATCAGATCACGGGAGCCCACGAATCGTTCGACATTGTAACGCTCTGGGGGGTGATTGAACATTTGGAATATCCGAAATCAGAGCTTGAAAGGGTAAATCGAGCCCTCAAAATGGATGGCATAGTTTGCTTTTGGACAGGCGACGTCGATTCCTTTTATTCCAAGCTTCTCGGAAGCATGTGGTGGTACCGACTTGGTCAACACATTCAGTTTTTCAGTTGGAAGTCCATGGACCACTTGATGTCGGATTGTGGCTTCACACGGGTCTACAAGGGGGTTTACCCATACGTCATTTCGTTTGAATATTTGGGTATCTCGCTGTCTCGATATTTTCTAATCGGTCGTTTGGCGAAAATTCTGTTCAGTCTCGCTGGACTCAGGAAACGTCGATTCGTACTTAGAAAGTCCGATGAGATGTTTGGGATTTATCGCAAGGTTCGTCGGGTGTGAATAGACTCTCCACTTTCCAAAGGGAGCGCCGTGGTCATCGACAAGAACAGTGTGGATTGGAACGGCGAAGCTGACACAGCCGTTTGTCCGATCTGCGGTTCGCCGGAAACTGCACTCGTGATTCCCCATACACAGGACCACATCACCGGAGATGCCTTTCAAATTGTGCGCTGCAAGACATGTCTTGTAGCCTTTACTTTTCCCCAACCCTCTTCCTTTGATCGGTTCTATCCCGACCTGTATCGCGGATATACGTCAATTACAAAGTTTCTTCTGCGAACCCTTTACCGTTTGCGTGTTCGGAAATGGCTCAAAATGTTCGTCGAACCTGGGTCAGTTCTCGAGGTAGGGTGTGGGCCGGGCTTCATGCTTGATGTGTTCAGGAAGAATGGTTGGAAAGTTTTAGGAACAGAGCGCACAGTGATAGCGAGCAAATACGCTCGAGAACATTTAGGATTGCCGGTAATTTTAGGGGGGATTGAGCAGGTCTCAGACGAATCGCGTTTTGATCTGGTGGTTATGTTTCAGGTTTTGGAACATATGCAGCAGCCTCTGAACACTCTCAAAGAATGTGCCAGGAGATTAAAGCCAGGAGGCATTCTGCTGGTCAATGTACCCAACTTTTCGAGTTGGCAGTCCGAATTTGGTGGCGCTTTGTGGGTCCATTTGGACGCGCCCCGTCATCTCTTCCACTTTACTCCTCGGTCGCTAGCCGGCTTATTGGAAGTAGTTGGGATGGAAGTGTGCCACGTCCAATTTACTTCCGTCGCTCACGATCCTTATGGATGGGCGCAAACTATAGTAAACAAGTTCACTCGCCCCTTCAACCTCCTGACGCGATACCTCATGGGCATGGAGAAGCTGACTATCAAAGTTGTCTTTTCCCTTTTACTTTGTATCGTATTGATGCCGGCTTCCATTCTCCTCGCGTTAGCTAGCTGGGTATTCCAAAAGGGTGCTGTGATGGAAGTAACAGCACTGCGGCCGAAAATGAAGGCGATGTCATGATCATTTCCAAAACACCTTTGCGCATCAGTTTCGCAGGCGGCGGAACAGATCTCCCGTCCTTTTACGAGGTCAACCAGTACGGCGCAGTCCTAAGCACATGTATCGATAGTTACATCTATGTTTCCATCAAGAAACACTCTCCGCTGTTTGATGAACGAATCCGACTGAACTATTCAGAAACGGAACTAGTAAGCAACATCCGTGACATCAAGAACTCGATTGTCAGAGAATGCCTTAGACATCTCCAAATTGATGACCGGTTATACATCAGTACGATTGCCGATGCCCCGGCAATGTCGGGTTTGGGGTCCTCCAGCGCGTTTTGCGTCGGGCTGCTCAACGCCCTCTACAAATACAAAGGTATCGCGGTATCTCCCGGGCGACTCGCCGAGGAGGCCGCTCACATCGAAATTAACGTTCTGAAGCGTCCGATGGGAAAACAGGATCATTACGCCGCAGCTTTTGGAGGTATCAATTATTTCGTCTTCCACTCGGATGGGACCGTGACGGTCAAACCCGTAGTCGTTCCGGATCACCTGGTCGCAGGTTTATCGGATAGCATGATTTCATTCTGGACCAGGGAAACGCGACCTTCTGAGTCGGTTCTCACTGAACAGGACCTGAATACGTTTAAGAACAGTCAACTCCTTCTTGCCATGCGACAACAAGCCCTCGATCTGATGGAACTCTTATACAACGGACACTTCAGTATCGAACGATTCGGGCACATCATCAATGAAGGTTGGCTCATGAAGAAACAGCTCGCTTCGAGGGTTTCCACCAATGCAATCGACACGTACTATGAGGTCGCCAAGCAGCACGGTGCTTATGGAGGCAAGATCTCTGGGGCTGGAGGCGGCGGATTCCTGAGTGTCTTTGCGTCAGCGGCCGACCACAACAAGATTGTCGATGCCCTCAAGGAATTTGGGATCGTGCCTTACAAGTTCAATTTTGAAACCCGCGGTACTGCCGTGACCAGATTTGAATAAGTAGTGGCATGAGTCATAAATATCGTCGTTCCACCTCCCACTGACAAAATTTCGGAAAGTTCTCGACCATTAGGGAAGCTACGAAGATAACTCGGACCTATTCAAGGTTTGCTTTCCCGCGATGAAGATTAACTCCGTCTCTGACATAACTGGCAACGCGTGATTGACGCTTTTCTTCGCGACCGACACAGGTAGTGCCCTGACGGCGCCTGTTATCCGAGTCACGCCGACGGTCTTCTTTATGGCGAAGACAATTCGATCCGTCACGGCGATCCATCGCTTTATCGCAAAGCAACATTGAGTTTTGAAATTGCAACATTGCTTTGCCAGGAAGTTAATTTGTTTTGTCGCGTGGAAGTTCCTCCTGCCTCAGTGAGATAGCGCTGCCCGCTCCGGCGACACATTGCTTTGGCGTAAAGCAATATTGTTTTTTCACATTGCAACATTACATTGGCGCTAAACCATATTGGTTTTTCAAAGAGCAATGTGGCTCTGGCGCAAAACGACGTTGCTTTTGCATGAACCAACATTGCTTCGTCGTGAAGACACTTTGTTCCGTCACAATGCAACCTAGTTTCGGGTCCAGGAAACCTCGCTTTTTCTCGGAAACACGTTGTTTCATAACGAAAACATTTGCTTCCGCTGCTAATTTTTTGCACTGTCCCAAAGGTTGTAGTAGGATTCGATTCGATTTGGGATGCTGAGCCAACCGAAAAAGACGCTCGATATTTTTATTTCACATGCATGGCGTTATCACGAAGATTGGAACCGGGTCTCTAGCATGTTGGATGCGTACAATGCCCGTGCCTGGCGCAATTTTAGTTTGCCTTGGTACGATCCGGCGCTAAATCCCGCAACCGAGTCTGGTGGAGCGCAACTGCGCTGGAACTTGGAGTCGCAGATTATTCCCGTCCATGCGGTGATCCTTCTTTGCAGCGTCTTTGCGCAGCAGGGGTCGCGCAAATGGGTTGACTTCGAGGTCGAAATGGCGAGGAAACATGTGAAACCGATCATCGCGCTGCCGGCGACTGGAGAGGCCACAATTCGACCGGAAGTCGCAGAGATTGTCGACGCAGCTGGAACGTGGGATGCGAAGAAATTACTCGATTTGGTCGACGGAATTTCTTTAAATAGTCGCAATGATGCAAAAGTTGTCCTCCCGTCACCAATCGATCCCGCTGGGACCGCACGCTGAGAGATCTTCGCGCAAGGAGTTGATCTCGTGAATACATCTACTCTGTTAATTAGTGGCGCAACATTCCCCATCGCCGGTACGCATGTGCGATTCAGCCCTCACCAGTGTTTTGGTCCGAGCGATAGTCTCGATGCGCGTGCCTGTCTGAGAGCGTTGGGACGCTACCTACTATCAATTTCAAGCATAGCGCTTTATGTTGATAAATCAGACTTCCTGAACGCGCTCCTATCAGAAGTTCCTGAATTGCGATCACACATCACCTGCCTCATTGGAGACTGGCCGCTGAAAGGTCTCTCTGATAGTTCGAACCTGCCCGTCGTCCATCCTGAACAATTATCGGAGAGCGTTTACCACGTTTTTCTTTGCGAAACGCGCATGTACCCGCGATTGCTCATGCGACAGCGCCTCCCGGCTACAGTCAACATTATTGAGCCCGATGTTGTCAGTGAGATTGCCATTGATACTGTTCCGGCACGCGCATGGGTGCCGGCCTCAAGGGACACAATCTACCCGATACAGATACCCGAAATTGAATTCGAAAGCGGCTTGGATTTGCTGCTGATCGATTGTCCAGCCCGAAATCTAGGTTTGATGCCCAACGGGGTCGGTTACGTTCATAATGCGTTGAAGCATACTAACGTGCGCTATCAGACGCGCGATCTGGATATTCTCATCTACCACCGCTTTCACGTTCGACGCCTGTTCGATGAGAACGGTGTTGTGATTCTGCCGAGCGGGACAGAACTGCCCACGGACCCTTGGCAGGCTGAGCACTATGACGTCTGGGGTAATCAGGAGGTGTTGGCATACTTCCAACCAGAGATCGAAGAAATCGTTGCGAAGATTGTCGAGGCGCGGCCAAAGATTCTCGGCTTGTCAATCCATGCTTGCAACGAGCACTTCTCTGCGGCTGTGGCAGGCGCCGTGAAGAAACAACTGCCAGAAACAGTCATTCTCGTCGGCGGCTTCGCTTGCTACAACGCCGACATTGGGCTGAGTGGCTTCCCTCTAGCGGACTACATGTGTATCGGCGAAGCCGACCTGACGGTGGGACCGCTGGTACAAGCCTTGGCCAGAGGTGAACGCCCGAGCAATACGCCCGGCGTGTTGTCAAAATATGATTCGCCGGACTATCGATACATCCCCGCTCCCATGCCTCATAATCTGGACCTCATCGAGCACCCTCGGTATGAGTGGTACAATCTCGATCTTTATCGCAACTACAACGGCTATCAACTGACACCGGTCATAGCCAGCCGAGGATGTCGGTGGTCTCGATGTACATTTTGTGCCGAACGCTTCTACTGGCGCATCCGCTCGCCACAAGCTGTTGTGGATGAGTTAGAGTGGCTCGTCACCCAAGGATGCCACCTGTTCATGTTTAACGAGAGTGATTTGAACGGCATGCCGGAATTGGTCGTAGCTATGTGCGAAGAGATTATCCGGCGTAAGCTGCAGATTAAACTGACCGGCCAGTTGCGAATCCATAAGAAAGGCGACAGGCTGTTTTATCAGAAGCTCCATGAAGCAGGTTTCGTTGCGTTGCGTTTCGGCGTAGATGCGTTTTCCGAGAACACGCTGCGGCTTCAGAAAAAGGGATACACGCTGGCAACCGTTCACCAGAACCTCAAAGACTGCTGGGAGTGTGGGATCTACACCGAGGTCAATTGGGTCATCGGGGTGCCCGGGGAAACTGACGCGGACGTGGAAGAAGGTATTGCGTTCATGATAGAGAACAAAGCCTATATCGGCAGGCTCGCTAACATCAACCCACTGATTCTCGTGAATGGCGGCGTCTACTGGCTGGAACCAGAGAAACACAACATCCATTTTCGTAAGACCAAAGACGTACTCTATCGCGATTATCCCCGCGCGATTCCTGCTCATTTGTGGTTCAGTACGGATCCATACATTGACGAGAAGGTGCGCAAGGAACGTTTTAACCGAATCGTGCTGGCGCTTCATCAAGCAAATGTCGATGTGGGCGCTTGGGCGGCCCGCGTGATCGAGGATGTCCAAACGAATCGGGACGTGACCCGCGTTGGCTTGGGCGAGAACGTTCTTGCGCAACAGTACGATGGACGAGAGCCCACCTTTGGTGAGTTCCGCGCCGGTTTGCGGGAGGTTCCCCAAGGAAACTGATAGCTCGTTGGCTTTGAATAGACAATGCCTCGAAGTTCCCGGCCGCTGAAAGGACTAGCTGCATGAGTGGTGAGGAGCTAGGTAACAAAACTCTGAATGAGGGTGATGATGCCGCCCACGCGCTTGCGGTTGTCTCAGTACAGAAGGCGCAGAGTCTCCGAGTTGAGTTGCCGCCATCTCGTGAAGGGGCGGCCCGTAGGGATGCGTCTATTGCGAGAGAGGGCGCATACGCCTTCAAGGCAGGAAGCTCTTTGCCCGAAGACCGAGTTGAAGCGCTGAGTGTGAATCAGGTGTTCCTGGTTCGTTACCACGACGAGCTATACGCAATTCATTCCGGCGATTTGCGCGCTGCTTTTCCCGAGCTAGCCTCAAAATACGCTTCGCAGGCCGGGACGATTGATCTCCGGCATGAGTTGGGAGTCGACGCAGCTTTCACGCGTAACGCAGTTCCGGAATTGATCCGGAGTGTGGGAACCACGAACGTCGTCCGATATGATGGCTATTTCTATCTGCTTCCCCAACGTCTCGGAGCAGTCCGCTGGGGTGAGGAGGACGTAGCTGCTCTGCCGGGTGTCATCGTGGTCTCAAACGCCCGTGACGCCTTCGCTATTGCGGAGGGTGGAGCGGCGAGCCGGCCGGAAGCCCTAGCGCAACCCAAAGCCGCTTCGAGGGAACGGCACAAGGGGCGTTCCGTTCCATTGCTGCGCAAGACTGTTGGAAACTACAACGTTGTCGAGTATGAGGGTTGGTTCTACGGTCTTCCGCACTCTCTAGGCCCGATCGACCTGCAAACAGTGGACGTCATCGAGATACCCGGCGTAATCCGCGATGTATCTGCTGACGTGGTAGAAAGGGAAATTCAGGAATTAACAGGCTGACTAGTCCCACTTTGCAAGACGCTGACCCTCGTTCCTGGAAACACCATCACTATGGGTTATCCATGGATCGTTGGAAACGTCTACACGACGTCGGCTTCTGGATTACGGGCGCAGGGACTGGGTTCGGCCGAGCGTTGGCTGTGGCGCTCGGTTGCGCTGAAGCGCGTGTGTTCCTTACCGGTAGACGAAAATCCAAGCTGCTGGAGTCGGTAGAAGAAGCTGCGGCGATGGGTGCGTCCCGCGCGAACTTCTTTGTCTTGCCGGCCGACATTACTTCCGAAGAACAGATTGCCGAAACGGTTCGGATTATCGACACCACGGGGCTCGGTTTGCGTGGTGTAGTCAACAGCGCAGCGATCGCGCAACGGAGGCGGTCGGAATGGCCGCTCATGGAAGAGACCACAGAATTTTGGCATGACATTTTGACGACCAACTTACTTGGGTCGTGGCTGGTGACTAAGAGTGCAGTGCCATTGATGGTCCGTGGTGGAGCGATACGTGTACTTTTTCTGTCCTCCGAAGCGGGCTGGGCCAACACCGCGGGCGTTGGGCAGTACAACGTCAGCAAGGCGGCGCTAAACAGCCTCGGCGCTTCCGTGGCTGAAGAATGCGCTTTGCGGTATCCGGAGGTCGACGTCCAGATCAACGTGCTTGTGCCAGGCGAGGCACGAACAGAGATGAATCAGGGCAGCAGGAACAGTCCTTACACCCTGGCGAGTATGGCTTTGCTCCTTCTATCGCACGCGCGTGGAGGACCGAATGGAAAATTCTTCCACCGCGACGGACGGCATTTGGAATTCGCCTATTCGACTACGTATACGAAGAATCTTTCAGATCTATAAGCACGCAGAGTTCATGTGGCGGATCACAAGCAGTTAGACAATGAACATCATAAAGCGGAACGAAAGAGCGAATCCGAAAGTAAGTCTCATCCTTTTAGATTGGGGCGTACGAGAAAGTTTCCATCTTCTTCATTACATCAAAACTCAGACAGTACTGCGAGACGCATTTGAGGTCATTGTCATCGAATACTACGATTATGTCTCGCCTGCTGCTCAAAAATTCGAGTCAGAAGTCGACACCTGGATACTGCTGCAAATGCCGGATGACTGTTACTACCACAAGCACCTGATGTACAACACAGGAATCGTATTCAGCAAAGCGGATATCCTGATGTTCGGTGATTCCGATGCGATGGTGCGTCCGACGTTCATCGAGCGGATCATCACGTCATTCGAGAGTGATCCCCTCCTTGTGTATCACATGGACGAGTTTCGTAACGTGCGACGGGATCTGTATCCGTTCAACTATCCCTCGTTTGAAGAAGTATTGGGAGACGGTTGCATTAACAACGTTGGCGGCAAGACAAAGGGCGTGCTTGACCTCGTGGACCCTATCCATTCGCGTAACTACGGTGCATGCATGTGCGGCCGCCGGGACGATATCATCTCAATAGGCGGTGCGGATGAAGATCTGACCTACCTCGGCCACATATGCGGGCCTTACGACATGACCTTTCGTTTAATGAATCTCGGGCGACGCTTGAGATGGGAGACCGAGGAATATCTCTATCATACGTGGCACCCGGGGACGGACGGCACGGATAATTACCTCGGTCCTCACGACGGCATGAATATGTCGACGACCGCTTTCCAAGCCTTGTCTTCTGGACGCATTTCACCATTAGTAGAGAACCGCGCAATCCGTTTACTTCGGACAGAAGGACGCCAGGCGGAGGAACCGAGCCCTGCCTTGTTGGACCTGCTGGTTGATCCCAGTTACAAGGATGCGTTCGGCAGAGAGAAGCTGGGAAGTGCGGCCAAGAAGCGTGTTGGAGTGGTGACGGCGACTAAGCCAGTATTCGCTACCTACAAAGGCTTCGACATATACCAAATCGGCAATGTTTTTTACGGTGTACCGGACGGGATGGGCGTTATTGATCCTGCCAAGGAGAAATGGCGCTCCGATGATCGAGTGATAACGGGGAAAAGCTTTTCCGAAATCCAGACCGAGTTGGACGGCTGCGAAGCCCAGTTAATCGAAACCGTCTCCAACGCGAACATTTGTGCTGTGGGAAACCGTTATGCCATCGTTCCACACTCGTTGGGACGGGTTGACTTTCGTATCCGCAAACAACGTAATGTTGTCTTTTGGGCGGATACTTTGGCGCAAGCGCGGCAAAAAGCAGTAATGGTGGCTAGCGCTGGTCACGAGCCTCGATCGACGAACATAGAAAGGAAAGCAGCCGGTGCCGGAGACGAAGCTCACGATGCGCCGCAGCCTGTGTCGATCTCAGCGCTCTCGCAACAGATCGCGCAACTAAATCAGCGCCTCTATCGCCTGGAAGCGGACGTAGCGAGCATCTATCATAGCCGCATTTGGCGCACGCTCGTCCGGATCGGTGGCATCATCAACGCCATACTACGGAAGCCAGCTTAGACATTTCTGGCAGAAGAAGAAATGAAGATATAATCCCCCAGCCAGTCGAGAAGAGCCTTCGGGCACGGGGTTGGAACAATTCGGGAGGATTGACGAACGTGAGCGAGAACGAGCATCGCGTTGAACCCTATCTTCTAGTCAACGGGTATCGCGGTTTCAATATCCTGGTTTACGACTCTCGATGCTTTGCCCTCGCCTGCGAGGAAGGCGCCTTCGATATCCTCAAGGTAGCGCGGAACGAATATCGCCGATGCTTCGAAGGTCTTAGTGCCGACGAAGTCATGGCAAAGGTGGAAGAGGCCGCGGATCAAGACGTCTCTCCCCGCCTAAAAGAGCGCGGATACTCGGGCTTCGACATCATCGAGTGTGGTCCAATGGTCTACGCGCTGCAGCAGGGGCAGGGCGAGTTCGACCTGAAGAAGTTCGAAAGCAAAGAGTACACGCGCTGCTTTGTGGGCAAATCCGCGGAAGAAGTCAAGAAACAGGTGGATGAAGTCGCCGCCCGCGACCTGACGCCCTGTTTGCGCGAGCACGGATACCGGGGATTCAACATTATCGAATGCGGTCCGATGGTATACGCCTTGGCGCATGATGAGGGAGCCTTCGATCTCAAGAAGTTGGAGAGGAAAGAATACACGCGCTGCTTAGTCGAAAAGACTGTAGCCGAGGTCAAGCGACTGGTGGATGAGGCCAGTGCCCAGGACCTAACACCATGGCTCCGCGAGCAGGGATTTCGAGGATTCAACATCATCGAATGCGGCCCCCTGTTCTACGCCCTATCGCAGGACGAGGGAGCTTTCGATCTGCGAAAGTTCCAACGGAAGGAATATCGCCGTTGCTTCTCGGGAAGATCTCTGAACGAGGTGAAGAAGCACGTCATTGAGGTGCCCCCGATCCAAAGGAGTCTTGTTTACAGGACGCTCAACGGTTTGGCATCACTGATGCGGAACAGGGAACCTGCGGCGCATCGTGACCCGGCCCAATCCATTCGCCGTTGAGACCGGATGGTCTACATCTTATGAAAATTCTGTTCGAGAATTCTAAAGTCGCGGAGCCTTTGGTTAGCTTCATTTTGATCGACTGGGCGTGTCGCGAAAGCTTTCATACCTTGGATTATTTGAATCAGCAAACGACTCCTAGGCACAACTATGAAATCCTGTGGATTGAATACTACGACCACGAAGCCTCGGGAATCAGGTCAAAGCTCGAGCGGTCTCGAGCGCTCCGCAAGCATCCTTTACTGGACCGATGGATTGTTCTGGGCATACCCTCTGCCATTCATTACCACAAGCACCTCATGTATAACGTAGGCATTGTCACGTCTCGTGGAAAGATACTGACCATTTGCGACTCTGACGCAATTGTCACGCCAACGTTCGTTCAATCAATCATTGAACAATTTGAGAGAGACCCCAATATCATTCTTCATATGGATGAGGTCAGGAACAACAAAAAGACCTTCTATCCGTTCAACTATCCGCGGATTGAAGATATTACGTCCGATGGATGTGTTAATTGGAAGGACGGTCTAACTCGCGGCTTGCTTGATAGCAGAGATCCTCTCCATACCCGTAATTACGGAGCATGCATGTCGGCGCTCCGCGAAGATCTTATCAGCATAGGTGGTGCGGATGAGCATGTCGATTATCTTGGCCGAATGTGTGGCCCCTACGACATGACTTTCCGATTGCGCAACCAGGGTAAAAGAGAGGTATGGCTCGACGATCAGTTTCTTTACCATGTCTGGCATCCGGGCGTGACTGAAGGAGAATATCAAGATTATATCGGGCCAAATGACGGAAGGAACATGTCAACTACTGCATTAGAGAGTCTCGAGACTCACCGCATTCTGCCACTGCAAGAAAACAAAGCGATACAGCATTTGCGGCTTAACCTGAGTGTTGACTCACCTCATGAATGGTTGGCTTTACCAAACACGCTTTCTGAATGGAGCAAGGAAAAAATCCAGAATATGCTTCAGACTGTTACGAGTTCGGTCCTATTGGATGAATACAAGGGATTCAACATTGTGCAATGCGGGCAGTGGCTTTATGCTGCCTCACAGGGTTTGGGATCTTTAGATTTCACTCAGGATAGGGATAGACAACATCCGGAAGTGATTTCTGCAAAGGTGCGTTCGGAAATCGAAGCTTTGATTGATGAACGGCTCTCATCGGAGGGCACACCTTGCTTGTTGGAAACGTACAAAAGTCACAACATCGTGCGCTTAAGACAGCATATATACGTAATACCTCACTCTGTTGGACCTTTAGACCTACGAAACGAAACCGACGTGGAAAGGCTAGATGACTGGCTCAAAAGCGGAGTGTGTTCCTTTGTCAAATCGGTTGTGCATGCGCGCAAATTCATCGACTCTCAAGAGCCGGCTTGGCTCGACAAGTTCCGCTCCTCGATGGAACAGCAAGTAACTGAATCGCAACGGCAGGCGATAGATGAGGCCGTGCGCGCCGGCCGCGAATATACATTGCAAGTCATAACCAACCTGCAAACCCAGCTGTCTCATGAACTGGCGAAAATCGCCCACGACCTGACCCAGGAGCGGGAACGGAGGCAGTCAGTTGAGCAGGCTGTTGCATCGTTGGATGCACGAATAGCAAATTTAGGACTGCGCGGCTTATTGCGAAAAAGGTTCTTGACGCGTTCTTGACGGAAAAGAGTTAGTTACCAGCGCCACAGGTAACGATCAGACGATCTCGTCGCGTGGGAATGGTCAGCCTACTGATCTTGCTGTGAGAACTCTTGAAAAAATAGAGCGCGCCGTCCGGCTATGTTATATTCCGTCCGCTTCTTTTGGCCCAAACGAGAACGGTGACGTGTATGGACCTATTGCTGATCAACCCAGGTGGGCGTAATCTGATCTACCAAGACTTGGGCGTGGAAATGAGTGCAGTGGAGCCCCCGCTGTGGTGCCGATTAATCGCCGGGTATGTTGCGGATCGCGGATACTCGGTACAAATCCTCGACTCGGAAGCCGAAAATCTTGGCACCAACAGCGTGGTCAGTGTGTTGGCCACGCTCAAACCACGTCTGGTTGGCATCATTGCGTACGGTCATCACCCGTCAGCTTCCACTCAACAGATGGCCGCTGCAGGTCCGCTTTCCCGGGCAATTAAGGAAACCATTCCGGAGCAACTGATCATCATCGCTGGAGGTCATGTCGCCGCTCTTCCGGAAAGAACGATGCAAGAAGAAGCCGTGGACTTCGGCTGCAATGGTGAAGGCCCTATTACGATCCATCAACTCCTGCAGGCTCTCGACGCCGGTTCCTCTGCGGATTTTTCCCGGGTCGAGGGTTTGGTCTGGCGTGAACAGGGAAAGATACGACAAAACCCATCTTCGCCTCTGATCAAGGATCTCGATTCTGATCTCCACGGGAACGTCTGGCACTTGCTGCCGATGGAAAAATACCGCGCGCATAACTGGCAATGCTTCGGCGACTTGGCTTCACGGCAGCCCTACGCGGCTATCTACACGACGCTGGGCTGCCCGTACAAATGCACGTTCTGCTGCATCAATGCACCGTTTGGGACAAATCGATACCGGATGCGCAGACCTGAAAAAGTGGTTGAGGAGATCGATTATCTCTACCACACATACGGTGTGAAGACCTTCAAGATCATTGACGAGATGTTCGTGTTGAACGACGGGCATGTGGATGGTATCTGCCGGAGATTGGCGGCCAAACCTTACGCGCACGAACTGAACGTTTGGGCATACGCGCGCGTGGATACCGTCAAGCCGGATCGTCTCCAAATGATCCGTGAAGCGGGAATTCGCTGGCTTGCTTTGGGAATTGAATCCGGAAGCGAGCACGTCCGTGATGGAGCCGAGAAGTCGCTCGATCAGCAGGATATCGTAGACATCGTGAAGGCGATCCGGCGTGCGGGCATCAATGTCATTGGAAATTACATTTTCGGGCTTCCGGACGATGACCGCGATACCATGCAGCAAACACTAGACCTGGCCAAGACACTCAATTGTGAATTCGCAAACTTTTATTCCGCGATGGCGTACCCGGGTTCGCCGTTGTACCGCATGGCGGTTCAGAATGGGTGGGAGTTGCCAGAGTTCTGGAGCGGATTCTCGCAACACAGCTATGACTGCAAGCCTCTGCCGACCGAGCGGGTTTCATCTGCAGAAGTTCTCCGTTTCCGCGATAATGCTTTTCATGAATATTTTGAAAACCCGATTTATCTCCAGATGGTTCAGGAGAAATTCGGAGATCAAACCGTGCGGCACATCATGGAGATGACCAACCGGCGCCTGCGCCGGAAGCTGCTGGAAGGCCCAACGCACCCGCCCTTGGCGCGGGCTGCCGCGAGTATGTGAAACCTCCACAGCCATGATCATGAGCCGAACACCGTTCCGAATCTCCTTTTTTGGAGGAGGGACGGATTACCCCACCTGGTACCGCCAGCACGGCGGAGCTGTAATCGGAACGACAATCAACAAATACTGTTACATCAGCTTTCGCAAGCTTCCGCCCTTTTTTGAACACCGGCATCGCATCGTTTATTCTCAAATCGAACTGACAGAGACCGTCGATGAAATCCAGCATCCCGCCGTCCGTAACATCTTGCGCGAACATGGAGTCCATGACGGTATCGAGATTCAACACCATGGCGATTTGCCGGCGAGATCCGGACTCGGATCGAGTTCTTCTTTTACGGTTGGCCTTCTGAATGCGCTCCGGGCCCACAATGGCCGGGCCTCGTCGCCGGAATGGCTCGCCAGGGAAGCGATTCGCATGGAACAGGAGGTGATCCAGGAAGCTGTCGGCTCTCAGGATCAGATCTGGGCCGCGTATGGGGGCACCAACTTCATCACGTTTCATCCAGACGGTCGATTCGAGGTGACGCCAGTCGTCATGACTGAAGAACGGCGGCAAGAGATCGAATCCCACTTGATGTTGTTCTTCACTCGTTTTTCACGCATTGCTGAAATTGTCGCTGCCCGAAAGATTCGAAATCTATCGTCGCGGCAGAAACAGCTTCAGACGATGCGGCAAATGGCTGAAGAGGCTAAGGACATTCTGCAGACTCCCGATCGTCCCATTCGAGAGATCGGCGGGTTGCTGCGGGAAGCCTGGTGCATCAAGAAGGAATTAGCAGATGGCGTGACTACGCCCGCAGTCGATGAGATCCACGATGTTGTGCTGCGTGCCGGAGCCCTGGGGGCGAAACTGCTCGGAGCCGGAGGCGGCGGTTTCATGCTGGTCTTCGCCGAGCCCTCTGCTCAGTCTGTGATCCGTGAAACTCTCAAGAACCTGATCGAAGTTTCTTTCACGATCGGGAGCCCGGGAAGCCGAATCGTCATTTACGAACCTAACGGGGTGTAAGCGTCCTTTGACTTGTCCAAATTGCTGGCCTATCTGAAGACGCAGGCATAAAGCCCGCGTTTGAGTGATTGCAAGATAACGGGAGTGGCCACCGGACGGCTGGCCCAATTCACGTCTTCGCGTCCTTTCGATTGTGCATGTCCAGAAACCACTCGTATGTCCGAGTGAGCCCTTCGTGCAAAGAGACTGCCGGCCGCCAGCCGAGCTTCAGGAGGCGTGAGCCGTCCAAGACTTTACGAGGCATTCCGTCCGGTTTGGAGTCGTCGTACCGAACTCTGCCATGAAAATGGACAACGGCTGCGATCCGCTCAGCGAGCGCTGCGATACTGATCTCTTCGCCGCCCGCGATGTTGATAATCGCGTCTTCGGAATAACGCTCCATCAAAAAAACCATCGCGTCCACCGCGTCGTCCACGTAAAGAAATTCACGAATCGCTTTGCCGGTTCCCCAAAGCTCGGCACATTCCACACCGCCAACACGCGCTTCATGCAGTCTCCGGATCAGCGCTGGAATCACATGACCTGAAACAAGATCGAAATTATCGCCTGGACCATAGAGATTCGTGGGAACGACAACGATGAAATCTTTACCGTGTTGCTGGCGATAAGCCTGACACAGTTTGACGCCTGCGACCTTAGCGACCGCGTACCATTCGTTCGTCGGTTCGAACGGCCCGGTGAGGATGCTTTCTTCGCGGATGGGTTGTTCCGCCTCTCGGGGATAGAAACAAGATGAGCCGAGAAACATCAGCTTGCGGACTCCGGTTTCGGCGGCAGCGTGGATGATGTTGGCTGCGATCATCAGGTTATCAAAGAGGAACTCCGCCGGGCGGGTTCGGTTCGCTTCTATCCCGCCAACCGTGGCCGCCGCAATAAAGACAGCGTCGGGACAATTTTGATGGACCCAATGGTTTACTGCGGACTGATCGCGAAGATCCAGTTCTGTGCGGGTCGTGGTCAGGAGTACCGCCTTGATCTGTGACAGGCGCCGGACCAGAGCACTCCCGACCATGCCCGCATGGCCGGTCACCCATACGCGCTTACCTTCGAGCGGATATGATCGCGGGAGCGGCATTTCCTAGATATTTGCGTAAACAGAGTTGCGCAGCATGCGATAGCCCTTGATCAATTCGAGAATGCCGTTGTCCAGGGAATGTATCGAGTGGAAACCCGTACCTTCAATCCTTTCGTTGGAGACGATGTAATCCCGCTTATCCGGATCCTCTCCGATCGGCGCTTCCAGAAAGACAAAGTTCGGTACGTGCTTCCGAATTTGAGCGCACAGCTCTATCTTCGAAAGATTGGCATCCGAAAGTCCGACGTTGTAAGGCTTATCACGCATACGCTCGAAATTATGGATACCGTGAATGAAGACT
>QHXC01000062.1 GCA_003222815.1 Acidobacteriota bacterium
CTCGTCAACTGCGCTACGGATGACGCGGGCCTCTGGCGCTTCAATGGTGGAAGCAAGGCTTACGCGTTCAGTCTGCGCCGCTTCACAAGCACAAACCTTACCGCCGAACAAATTCATCAAATCGGACTCCGCCAGGTGGAATGCCTGGAAAAGGGGATGGACAACATCCTGCAGCGCCTCGGCCGTACCGAGGGTTCAGTGAAGGACCGCATAGAACAATTCCGGAAGCATCAGGCTTATCCGCTGACTGACGAAGGCCGGGAACTCCTCATGTCGGACGTCGAATCCATTCTTCGCGATTCCGAGAAGCGCGCCGCCTTGCTCTTCGACAAGCGGCCAAAAGCTCCGGTTGCCGCGCAACCCTATCCTGGCTTTCGCGAGGCCAACGCGGCAGCAAGCTACAACTCTCCAGCACCAGACGGCTCACGCCCCGGCACATTGCAGATACCGCTGCGGCCCGAAAGGATGACGAAATTCGGCTTGCGCTCGCTCGTCTATCAGGAAAGCGTGCCCGGCCATCATTTCCAGATTGCGCTTGAAATGGAGAATACGGCGCTGCCTCGGTTCAGACAGATTCGCGCCTTCGGCGGAATCTCTGTACTCACGGAGGGTTGGGGCCTATACGCTGGGCGGCTAGCGGCCGAGTCCGGCTGGTATGCAGACGATATTATAGGCCTCCTCGGCCAACTCTACACCGAACTGTTCTGGGCGCGTCGACTCGTCGTCGATACCGGGATCCACGCGAAACACTGGACCCGCCAGCAGGCCATCGACTATGGAATCGAGCCAAGCGAAGTGGAACGATGTGTCGTCAACCCTGGTCAGGACTGCGCCCATATGATTGGCGAATTGAAAATCCTCGAGCTTCGGGACAAGGCCCGTGAAACCCTCGGTGATCGATTCTCGTTCCAGCAATTCCATAATGCCGTACTGGGCGCCGGAACCGTTCCGCTCGAAATTCTCGAGCGCCAGGTTGATGCGTACATCCACTCGGTGCCAGCACGATGACTGGAATCGGTCAGCTTGGCCCGCATCACAACGCATAGCTCCGGTGTGAGGGAAAAGAGAATGGTTCATTTTTCCGCTTCTCAATGGAGGGCTCATGAGTGAGAACCAGAACACGATCGTGGTCCACGGCGAAACGTCTTCGCTCGAACAACAGATCACTGTCGGTCCGCATCAGCTCACGGCAGACGAAGCGGTGCCGGCGGGCGGCACGGATCGGGGTCCGAACCCATATGATCTTCTTTGCGCGGCTCTTGGGGCGTGCACGTCCATGACTCTGGCCCTGTATGCCCGTCGAAAACAGTTTTCACTCAAGGCGGTAACGGTTCGCTTGCGGCATTCCAAAATCCATGCCGAAGATTGCAAGACCTGCGAAACGAAAATCGGCATACTGGACCGGATCGAGCGGGAAATCCAACTTGAGGGAGATCTCAACAACGAGCAAAGGCAAGCTTTGCTCAACATCGCCAATAAGTGCCCGGTTCACAAGACCCTCACCTCGGAGATCGACATACAAAGCTGGTTGGCCTGAGAACGTCTTCAGTTATGATGGCGCGCATACCATGAGTTCGACTGAAGCCTCGCGTGCCGCCGTTGCCGGAACACATCCTGGGTCATCGCTGGTGCGAGCGATGACTCGCTGGGATCTCACCGCTCTGGCGACTAATGGAATCATCGGTGCCGGCATCTTTGGCTTGCCATCGTCGGCAGCGCAAATGCTCGGGGTCTCGAGTCCTGTTGCGTTTGTGTTGTGCGCGATTGTCGTTTACGTGTTCGTACTCTGCTTCGCCGAAGCGGCTGGCCATTTTACGGAAACTGGAGGACCCTACCTATATGCGCGGGCGATCTTTGGGCCATTCATTGGCTTCGAGGTTGGCTGGTCCTTGTGGCTGTCACGGGTGAGCGCATTCGCAGCGAACAGCAACGTTTTGGTTTCTTATCTTGGATTCTTCATTCCTCAGGTGACGTCGGGTCTCGCGCGGGCGTTCGTGCTGGTCGTCGTGCCGTTCCTTCTGGCGATCATTAATGTCCGCGGCGTGAGCGGTGGAGCCAGATTCGGCCGCATTCTCGCCGCGGTGAAGGTTGGCGCGCTCGTGCTGTTCGGCGCGGCGGGTTTGGTTTTCGTGGACTGGAGCCGCCTTTCCGGGATGTCCTTCTCCCCGAGTGCCAACTGGGGCGGAGCCATTCTGCTTCTGATCTATGCTTTCACCGGATTTGAACATGCCGTCATTCCTGCGGCCGAAGCGAAGAATCCGCGGAAAGATCTAGCCTGGGCGCTGATCCTCGCGCTAGGTATTTGCGCGGCCATTTATCTAGCGGTTCAGGTCGTTGCGTTGGGAACGGTTCCGGATCTGGCAACTTCACAAAGACCGCTGGCGGACTCCGCGCTAAATTTTGCGGGTGCGATCGGCGGTGGATTGATCTCGCTGTTGGTGTGTGTTTCCGTGATTGGAAACCTCAGCGCGCTCATCCTGGTTTCGCCAAGATTGACGTACGCCTTTTCAGAGCGTAAGGATTTTCCCGTGCTGTTCGGCAAACTGCATCCCGCCTATGGCACGCCAGCCGCTTCGATCATATTCTTCGCGGTCATCGGATCCATCCTTGCGATTTCCGGCACGTTTGTTTGGCTGGTGACCGTCAGCGTCGTGGCACGTTTGGCAAACTATCTGGTGACATGCCTCGCCGTGCCGGTGTTGCGCAAACGTTCTGTGGAACCCGCGCAATTCCAAATTCCGTTCGGACCTGTCGTCCCAGTCACAGGCGTGCTGCTGTGTGTGTGGCTCTTCACGAAAGCGGCGTGGACTGACATTCGATCCTTTGCTCTAGCATGCGGTGTCGGCGCTTTGCTCTACCTCGCGCGCCCCCGCTCTTGATGAGGATCCTCTCTCTCATAGTGAGTTCAGGATCAGTCCACCTGTGGCCGCCACGGTCCACACAACCGCCGCAAGGACGGCCGCAATTCTCCAATTCGTTGACCTCGCCAGGGCCAACAAGGAAGGCAGATTGATCGCCGGCCCTGCGAACAAAAAGGCGGCAACTGCGCCTACAGGCGCGCCGGCAGAGAGGAACCCGAGGGCCAGTGGAACCTCGAAAAATGTAGGTAGTGCTAAGGGGACAGCGATCGAAGCCGCCGCCAGAACGGCAAAAAATCGGAAACCACTGGAAGCCAATAATCCTGGCGGCACGTACTGAATGAGAAGCATGGAAGACACTACGCCCAGGACTAGAGCCGGAACCGTGCGGATGAGCATATCGAGCAGCGATCCGAAAAACGCAGAAGCTGTTTCCTGTAAGCCCGCCGGCGTTCTATATTCCGTCCGTTTTCTGTTGAAGAGGGACGTATCGCGCGTGAAGAGGCGCTCGATCACGAAACCACCGAGGAATACAGTCACCGCGGCCATCAGCAGGCGTGCTGCTGCATGTGTGGCTCTTCACGAAAGCGGCGTGGACTGACATTCGATCCTTTGCTCTAGCATGCGGTGTCGGCGCTTTGCTCTACCTCGCGCGCCCCCGCTCTTGATGAGGATCCTCTCTCTCATAGTGAGTTCAGGATCAGTCCACCTGTGGCCGCCACGGTCCACACAACCGCCGCAAGGACGGCCGCAATTCTCCAATTCGTTGACCTCGCCAGGGCCAACAAGGAAGGCAGATTGATCGCCGGCCCTGCGAACAAAAAGGCGGCAACTGCGCCTACAGGCGCGCCGGCAGAGAGGAACCCGAGGGCCAGTGGAACCTCGAAAAATGTAGGTAGTGCTAAGGGGACAGCGATCGAAGCCGCCGCCAGAACGGCAAAAAATCGGAAACCACTGGAAGCCAATAATCCTGGCGGCACGTACTGAATGAGAAGCATGGAAGACACTACGCCCAGGACTAGAGCCGGAACCGTGCGGATGAGCATATCGAGCAGCGATCCGAAAAACGCAGAAGCTGTTTCCTGTAAGCCCGCCGGCGTTCTATATTCCGTCCGTTTTCTGTTGAAGAGGGACGTATCGCGCGTGAAGAGGCGCTCGATCACGAAACCACCGAGGAATACAGTCACCGCGGCCATCAGCAGGCGTGCTGCTGCAACCTTGGGTGCAAAGAGCAGGAACGTCAGAACGAGCGCAGCCGGATTCAGCGACGGTGACGCCAGCATCATTGCCAGTGATGGTCCGAGCCGCGAAGAACGCTCGTACATCGCGCTAAAGACCGGGGCCACGCAGCAGGAACAAAGCATCAGCGGGGCGCCGGCAACACCTGCAGCGACCTGTGCACGAAGGGGCTTGCGGCTCAATATCTGGGCGAACCATTCCGGAGGAACGAAAGCACGGACGGCAGCGCCTATCAAAATGCCGAATGTCAAAGCCGGCCAAATCACAGCAAAGTAATTCAACGAATGCTGCGCCGCCACGAAGCCTGTGGCTTGGCCAAACGCCACGACATCGAGACGCGTGGACAGGACTCCGGCTGACCGGACCTTCTGTATGGCCAGAAGTGCTGCATTCCATTTGTAGGCCACCAACCCTGCTAGAAAGAGCGCCGGAACGAACACGACCGGCAACGCCGCCGGGGCAGCAATCGAGTCCAGCGCCTTGATTTTGGGTTGCGCGCCCATGCGACGTTTACTTTGCTCCAGAGGGCTCGGCGTAAAGCTGGCTAATCATATCAATTCTTGGCGTGACGCGAAAACGTATTCCCCTCCTTGCAAAGGTTGCGGCTTTGCACAAAAAGTCACTTGCGCTTTTCTGAACATCGCCAATTCGCATTCGCCGATCGCCAATGTCTAACAGCCATGTGCAATCACCCAAAGCAATTGCTGAGGGTATTGCACATCTTTGTTGCGTACCTGACGATTGGCGATTTCAGATTTCAGATCTAGCTGGCGCGGACGAAGTGGTCAGTCCTCGAAACGCGTTTAGAATGCGTTTCGAAACATCTCA
>QHXC01000063.1 GCA_003222815.1 Acidobacteriota bacterium
ACCGGCGAATGCGGCAAGCAGGCTCGACGAATCGTCGACCTATCTTCTGGGTCCGGACGATCAGATTACGATTCGAGTCGTGGATGCCGAGGAGATTTCCGATAAGCCCGTCCGGATCAGTACGACAGGCTATATCACCTTGCCGATGGCCGGCCCGATCCATGCGGCGGGACTCACGGTCGAGCAACTGGAGAAGGAGATCCGCGACCGGTTGAGGAAGTACTTCAAGGCGCCCGAAGTTTCGGTCACGCGGATGGAGATGAGGCCTCAGCCCGTCTCGGTGATTGGCGCGGTGACAACTCCGGGCGTCCATCAACTCCAGGGACGGAAAACGCTGATCGAAATCCTGTCGATGGCCGGAGGATTAAAGGAAGACGCCGGCTATAACGTCAAGATCACGCGGCGGCTGGAATGGGGCCGGATTCCGCTGCCCAATGCGGCAGAGGATTCCACCGGTCAATTCAGCATCGCGGAAGTGCCGTTGCGGGATCTCACGGAAGCGACAAATCCCGCTGGAAACATCCTGATCATGCCCAACGATGTCATCAGCGTGCCAAAAGCGGAAATGGTCTACGTCATCGGCGACGTCGTCAAGTCCGGTGGCATTGTTCTTGGCGGCCAACAACAGATTACGGTATTGCAGGCGGTGTCCATGGCGGCGGGCCTGACCAAAACCGCGAAGTCCAAAGAAGCCAAGATTCTGCGTCTGAATACGGCGTCCGCGAAGCGCGACGAAGTGCCGATCGACCTGAAGGCGCTGCTGGCAGGCAAGATTGACGATGTGCCGATGCAAGCGGACGACATCCTGTTCGTTCCCAGCACCAGCCGCAACCTGACCACCCGCGCGCTCGAATCCGCACTACAGGTCGGCACGGGCGTGGCGATCCTTTCGGTGAGGCCGTAAATTCCCATGCGAAATCACGACGACTCTTCCAATCTTCCCGTGCCTTTCACACCACCTCCGGGAAACCAACTCTCCACGCCTCTCCAGGCCCGCTTTATGCCGGAGCCACAGGAGGAAGCCTCTCGAGAAGGTGTGGTCGCCTACTGGCGTATGGTCATGCGCCACAAGTGGATCGTGGTCCTGGTGGCGTTTCTCGGAACCGTGGCGGGAATCCTGTTCACGCTTCCGCAAACCCCGATCTACCAATCCAGCACTTCGCTGGAGGTGCAAGGGTTGAATGAGAACTTTCTGAATCTGGAGAATCTCAATCCAACGTCTTCTCCAAGTGGTTACCTGGATCCGAGCTACGAAATCCTGACCCAGGTGAAGGTGTTCCAGAGCCGGTCGCTTCTGCAGCAGACCACCGAACGGCTTCTCAAAGAGAAGAAGACCGGGTATGGGACTTCCACGGACAGGCTGGCGGCCTGGCGCAAAGTGTTGCACATTGCGCCGAAACAGGCCCTGGATCGCAATAATGCGATCGCTGCGGCCGCAGGCGGGATTAACGTCAAGGCTTCCGGCACGACGCGCATCATCGAGATCACCTCGGACTCCACGGATCCGCAGTTGGCAGCGGATTTCGCCAACACCCTGGTGGACGAATTCATTCAGAAAAACCTGGATGACCGCTGGAAGACCACCGAGCGGACGGGGGAGTGGCTGACCAAACAGCTCGACGACCTCAAGATCAAGCTCGAGAGATCCGAAGATACGTTGCAGTCCTATGCTTTGGCTGTAGGTCTGCAGTTTACCGCCAGCAGCAAGGGCAAGGATGGCGACCAGGAGAATGTCGCCTCAGCGAGTGTGCGGCTGGTGCAGGAGGAGTTACTCAAGGCGCGAGCCGATCGCATGATAGCGCAGTCCAAATACGAGCTCCTGGCGTCCAGCCCGCCGGAGGCTTTGCCGCAGGTCCTCGACGATTCCTCGCTTCGCGAATACGAATCCAAACTCGTCGATCTCAAAAGGCAACGCGCGGAGCTGAGCCCTTCCTTCACTCCGGATCACCCGCGAATGCAGAAGCTGGAAGCGCAGATCACCGAGCTGGAGACCGCGCTGGAGGCCGCGCGGCAGAAGGTCGTCACGCGGCTGCGCAACGATTACGCAGCAGCCGAATCGCACGAAAAACTGCTCAACGACGAATTCGCAAAACAGTTGGATACGGTTTCGTCGCAGGCGGCGAATGAGGTTCACTACAACATCCTGAAACGGGAAGTGGACACCAACCGCCAGCTTTACGAGTCGATGCTTTCGAAGGTCAAGGAGTCGAGCATTGCATCGGCGATGCGGGCCAGTAACTTCCGGATCGTGGACCTGGCCAAGCCGGCTGGCGCTCCGTACAAGCCTAATCTCATGAACAACGCCATGCTGGGATCGATGGCGGGGATTTTTCTGGGCGTCGTCCTGGTGCTGCTCAAAGAGCAAGCGGACCGCAGCATTCAGCAGCCGGGCGATTCCTCGCTTTATTTGGGCATCTCGGAGTTGGGCGTGATCCCGTCGGACCGGCCGACGATGCTTCGCCGCGGTCAGCGGCCTAGCGCGCTCATCCCATCGGTGAGCGGCAATAACAGCAACGCCGGTAACCCCGTCGAGCTGGTGACCTGGCAGCGCCAGGGTTCGCTCATTGCTGAGTCCTTCCGCGCCGTTCTGACCTCCATTATGTTCTCGGAGCAGAGGCCGCGAGTGGTGGTGATCTCCAGTGCCAACCCCAGCGAAGGAAAGACGACGGTATCGACCAACTTGTCGATCGCTCTTTCAGAAATCAGCCAGCGCGTTCTCTTGATCGACGCGGACATGCGGCGTCCTCGCCTTCACCGGCTCTTTGACCTGAAGAATGACAAGGGGCTCAGCGAACTGCTTCTGTCCAAGCACGCTTTGAAGACATCCGAAGTTGTTGGGGCGGTGCGTGAGTCGTGGATCCCGGGCCTTCATATCCTCACGAGCGGTCCGTGGGCAGCCAACGCATCCACGCTGCTCTATTCCGCGCGTCTGCCGGAGATTATCGAAATCACTCGCCAGAGCTTCGATACCGTGATTATCGATAGCCCGCCCATGCTGCACATCGCCGATGCCCGGCTGCTGGCAAAACATTCCGATTCCGTCTTGCTGGTCTTGAGAGCTGGAAAGACGACGCGCACTGCAGGATCCATGGCGATCCAAAAGTTCGTGGCTGACGGCAGCACGATTCTCGGAACCATCCTGACCGACTGGAACCCCGACCAAAACGGCTACGGCTACGACTATAAGTATTACTCGAGCCACGCCGCCTACTACACCGACTCCGGCGTCACAAATGACCTTGAAGCCGTTGTGGGTGACTCCAAAGAATCCTCAGGCAAACAGGCTGTAGGTAGTAGAGACCTGTAGTTGATAGAGAACCGTAGTTGGTACAGAACTGTAATTGGTACAAAACCGTGGTTGGTGGAGAACTGTAGGTTAGTAGAAAACGGGTTGGTGAGCACCTAATTCCCCTCCTTGAAAAGGAGGGGTGGCTGCGGCGCAGGCGCAGACGGGGTGGTAAGCCAACATCACACCATAAATGCGAATCGTCTTCCTCAACCCCACCGCCCAAATCGGCGGCGCTGAACGCGCCCTTCTGGATTTGATGTCCAGCTTGCAGCAAGCACAACCAACCTGGCGCCTGCACCTGATCACCGGTGACTCCGGACCCCTCGTCGACGCCTGCAAAGCGATCGGCGTTCCCGCACATGTCGCCCAGCTCCCCAACGAGCTCGCTCGCCTCGGCGACGCCGGCGCCGGCGGCCCGGCCGGCCGGGAACTATCGAAAGCCGTACTG
>QHXC01000064.1 GCA_003222815.1 Acidobacteriota bacterium
TACATGTTCGTTGATGAAATAAAACCAAAAGAAACCGTGGTACTGTCCCGGCCCGCTGTGCGTTGAGAAATCGAACAAAGGCGGATTGCGCACCGTGGCGAGTACGTGCCAGGGCGCAGCGATCAGTACGACGATAAGTGATCCTGAGACCGGATGAAGTTTGCGCCAGGCGTCCCGCGAAAAGAGCTGGCGTGTTGCGGCCATGTATAACAGTGCCGCGCTCGCCGGGAGGACAACCGCGATCAGTCCTTTCAGCAGTAGTCCGATTGCAAACGAAATGGCGAGAAATGTTGCGCACAAGCGCGATTTTTCTCCAGCCGGATCGAGCGCGCGAAGAAAGGACCACATTGCAACGGTGATTGCCAGGGTGAGGATCGCATCGGGAATCAGGATTCGCGTGAAGAGAAACAGACCAATGCACGTGCTCAACACCAATCCCGAGTAAAATCCCGCGTCTGGGCCGAACGCCCACTTGCCAAAGCAGAGGGTTATCCAGCACAACGTCACGACGGCAAGTGCCAAAGGCAAGCGTGCTGCCCAATCGCGGACGCCGAAGATGCTGTAAGAAATGGCGGTCAGCCAGTAACCCAGTGGCGACTTTTCAAGGTACGGGACGCCGTTAAGCCGCGCTGTTACCCAGTCGCCCGACTGAAGCATGTTGCGAGCGATTTGTGCCTCCACAGCATCGACGTCATCCATGAGATGCGGGGGGCTGAACGCAGTACCGAGAAAAATGGCGGAGGCGAGAAAAATGACGATCACAGCAGCGTTGGAACGCCGATGTTTTGCTCGAGCGTTTGACGCTTCGCAGGCTCTGGCAGGTACATGTTCCACTTCTTCATCCACAGCAGAAGTATCATCAGACCCCATAAGTGATAACCCCAGTTTGCGCGCCTGTCGAGATGATCTTTTAGAAGAGACTCGACCCCATCCCAGCGGAAAAGCCCGGTGTTCTTTACTGTGTCTTCTGTGATCGTGTCCAGGAGGAACGGTCTGAGCGCCCCACGGAACCAGTCATGGGCCGGTATATCAAATCCGACCTTCTTCCTTCCCAGAATCGAGGCGGGCAATTTATCCTTCATGAGTTCCCGAAGTATGAATTTCAGTTGCGACCCCCGGATCTTGAATTTCTCAGGAAGCGATAATGCAAACTCACAAATCCGATGATCGAGGAATGGCGGGCGCACCTCCAACGAGTGCGCCATGCTCATGCGGTCAACTTTGCAGAGGATGTCATCCGGCAGGTAGTACTGGAGGTCGAACATCAAATATCGATTGAGTCCGGAACCGCCCCGTATTCGCTCGAGAATCTCTTTCAAAAAGCACTCGTGGCTTTGAAGGAAGAACTCTGATTTTTCATCTTCCGCAAACGCACCATTCCAGAACACATGTGCAGCTTCGGCAGACATCAACGATCCCTGAAAGAAGCGCTTGAGCTTGTATTCAAGGCTGATCTTCTCGTCCGACACAGGTATATATCGTACCAGTCCCAGGCCCGCTTTCCGAAACGGCGGTGGAAGGCGCCTGTGCCAGCCTGAATAGCGATCGGCCAGGTACGTGATGTAGCCGCCAAAGAGCTCATCAGCCCCTTCGCCGGAAAGAGCCACAGTCACTTGTTCACGGCTCATCTTCGCGAGGAACCATACCGGCAATGCTCCGGCGTCGCCGCAGGGATCATCCGAATAATAGGCAAATTGCTCAATCGCGGCGGGCAGATCGACATCCGTGTTCAGGTCGAATTGTGTGTGGTCGGTGCCGTAGCGCTCAGTTATCTGCGCGATATAGCGGCTTTCGTCAAAACTTCGTCCACGGAACGTGATCGAAAGAGTTTTGAGGCGCGCCGTGGTGGCTTGTGCGGCGTAGTGGACAAGAGTGGAGGAATCGAGGCCGCCGCTGACCCAAATTCCCAGCGGCACGTCAGAAATCAAATGTTCTCGGACGGACTCGCACAGTAAGGAATCCAACTTAAGCTTGGCATCTTCTAACGTCCAAGGCTGCGGATCGATGTTTGGCGGGCGCCAGTATGCCGTCAATCGTATATTTCCGTCGATCCACTCGAGCAAATGACCGGGCGGCAGTTTCTGAACTCCCTCGACCATCGAATGAGGGCTGGGAACATAATTCAGGGAGAGAAAGCAATTCAGCGCACAAGGATCAGGCGGCTTTGAGATTCGGTCCAAAGCGCAAGCCCAAACATTCCCCTCAATCGCGTAAAGCAATCTGTGTCCCATTCGCGAAAAGCCGCCAGAATAACCTCTGTATCACTTGTTGAAAGAAACCGGTGCCCCCGAGCTCGAAGTTCCTCGCGCACCTCGGCGTGGTTATAAATTTCTCCGTTGAAGATGATGACGGTGTTCCGGTCTTCACTCACCAGAGGTTGGTCTCCGGAAGCGAGGTCGATGATCTTAAGACGGACGGAGCCCAGAGACACGTCCGCGCTCTCATATACGCCCTGCTGATCCGGACCGCGGTGCGCGAGCACACGAACAGCCTTGCGAATATAGTTCGAAGTTGTCGGCTGGCTACGGTGCGTATAACCGACTATGCCACACAAGAAGAGTCCGCTCCCTCCTCTTGTGCGCAGTTTACACGAGGCCGGTTTGCCAAGCCTACTTTTTCCGCGTCCTTTCAAGACGTAAGGAAATTGAAATTCCTACGCATCTTTTCTGTGCGACAAGGCGAGCAGATGTTCCACGGCACTGACGGCCTCCTTGCCGGACACGTTTCCGTTGAGGTTGAAGTTGCCTCCATCGTCGAGGCTCATCAGTCCGTGACCCACGACCAACTGGATTTCCGAATATAGTGTAGTGCTCGGAACCACGTCTGTTAAGGGAATCGGCGGAGCGCTGTTCGGAGATATGCTCAGCAAGCTGATCATACGACTCAGTAGGAGAGCGAACTGGCCACGGCTGATCGGAGTGGCAGGCTCAAAAGTGTGGTTGGGGAGCGGATCAATCAACCCAATCCCGACCACAGTCTGGATTTCGACCCTGGCCCAGGAATCCTCGATATCCGTTACGATCTGAGGATGCTGCCGGAAATCCGTAACCTGCGGAAAATAACGGACGATCACAGCCGCAAGTTGTTCCCTTGTCAGGGAGTCCGCCTCCTTGATTTCGCGAAACGAACCGATGTCATTGCCCCAGCGGCCCAAATCCTCCAACTCATTCACTTTTGCTTCAAGACTTTCGTCAAGGCTTCCCTGTTTGCGCAACCGGTCCAGAACCTCACGGGCTTCCTCGGTTCGGCCGAGGTTCATCAAAGCCTCGGCGATATTCTTTTCGGTATCCTCTCTTTGGCCTCCCAATTCCAGTTGGCGGCGATACTGCGCGAGCGCTTCATCCCATTTCTTTTCTTTTCCCAGGAGCTGGGCCAATCGCTCATGGAACGTTGGCTCGTTGGGCGCAATGAGAAGGGCCTGGCCGTACAGATCCTCGGCGTTGGCAAGACGGTTCTCCTGCTCGGCTCGGTCTGCGGATCGAAGCAGGTTATCGGTGGCAAGCAGAAGGGCTTTTTGACGCTTCGTTTCCAAGTCGCTCCGCGTGTTATGAACAGCGAGGAGCTTCGCATACAGGTCGCTGGCTCGCGCATAATCGCCACGCGCGAACGCCAACTCAGCAAGATAGTAAATTGCGATTCGGTTATTCGGGTTTATCGCTAATGCCTGTTCGAGCTTGTTCGCGGCTTCCGGCCCGTTCCTTTCGTAGAGGTGGATATAGGCCTGTACCAAGACGGCCGCATCGAAACTCTTTTGCCTCTTGAGAAGTCTGTCGAAGTCCGTCAGGACTCTAGCGTCGTCCTTTCCTACCGTGAAACGCGCCCACAGCTTGTCATAATCATTCTTCAGCTTTTTCGGAACTGCCGACACGGCGGCCGGGTTCTCCATCGCATAGCGCGGCGGGAGCGGCAAAGACTGGAGAAGCAGCAACACTAAAAGTAGATTCATACCCGTAGGGGCGTCACGTGATGAACAATTTCTTCAACCAGCCGGTCCAGACCGTCACCGCTGACCGCGGAGACGATCAATCCATCGGTACTGAAACCCTCGCCCGGCCTTCGGCCACCGTCTCCCAAGGGGAGAGCCAACAGATCCGCCTTGTTATAGACGGTCAACAGCCGGTGGCCGCCCGCGCCTATATCCTTTAAGACGTCCAAGACGACGCGTTGTTTCTCATCTCGATCGGGATCTGAAACGTCGATGACATGCAATATCAAATCGGCTTCCACAACCTCTTCTAGAGTGGCCCGGAATGCCGAAACCAGTTGATGAGGAAGTTTTCGGATAAATCCGACTGTATCGGAGATCAGGACAGGGAAATCCCTGCCGAGCTGAATGCGCCGAATCAGCGTGTCGAGAGTCGAAAAGAGCCGTCGTGAAATCAACGTGTTTTCTTTGGAAAGCGCGCGAAAAAGTGTGGATTTTCCGGCATTTGTATACCCGACGAGTGACACTAGAGGAAGCTGATCGCGGCGCCGGCGTTCGCGATGGAGTTGCCGATGCTTGCGGATCTGCTCGGTCTCCCTCTTCAGGGTGCTGATGCGATGCCGGATCTGCCGGCGGTCCATCTCGAGCTTTGTTTCACCAGGACCGCGGGTACCAATTCCCCCGCCGAGCCGCGAAAGATGCGCGCTGTAGCCGGCCAAACGCGACAGTCTATAAGTTAGCTGGGCCAACTCCACCTGGAGTTTGCCCTCCTTGGTCCGAGCGCGCCGCGCAAAAATGTCCAATATGAGGCCTGTCCGATCGACGACTTTGGTATCGAGAGCTTCTTCCAGATTCTTGGCCTGGCTGGGCGAAAGCTCGTCGTCGAAGATAACAACGTCCACGCCCTCGAGAACAACTTGCTCGCGGATTTCTTCGACTTTGCCTTTACCAATGTAGGTGGCAGGATCGGGACGGTCGCGGCGCTGGATCACCTCATCGATAACTCGAGCACCGGCCGATGTTGCCAACTCACGCAGCTCATCGAGAGCGTGATTACCGACCAATATTGCGCTTTCCATTAATGATATCTTTGACGAATTTTCTTAGCCGCGAATTGCGCGAATCACGCGAATGGGCGGCCCATTCGCGTGATTCGCGCAATTCGCCCCCAATCTAGCTTACCCAATGCTCACGATGATCGTTCAGTCGCGGCAGTCTGCGGTATGGGAGGCGGTGGCGGTGGTGGTGCCGGCGCCACCTTTGCTGTGGTTACCGTCGAGATCGCGTGCTTGAAGATCAACTGCTCCTGGTTGTTCGCTTCAAGAATGACCGAATACTTGTCGAACCCCTTGATCTTTCCTATCAATTTTACACCGCTTATGAGGAAAACTGTCACAGGCAGCTTTTCACGACGGACGGTGTTGAGGTAAACATCCTGGATATTCTGGGAAGGTGCTTTGTTTTCCATAGGAACTCCCTAAAAAGTTAAAAACGGCGCGGGAAAACCCACGCTGAGGAACGGTTGGAGAAACTGACGGACATTGTTCTTGATCTGTTCACTATCTCCAGGCCCATCAAACCATGTGACATCCGGCTGTTTTTTAAACCATGTCATTTGACGCTTTGCATAGCGTCTTGTATCACGCTGGATTATACGAATAGTCTCTTCCAAGGCGTTACAGGAATCTAGCTCGGCCAGGACGTGGCGATAGCCGATCGCTTCAAATGGCTTTGCACTCGGGGGAATGCCTCTTGCCAGCAGGTGCCGGACCTCGTCGACCAGTCCTGCATTGAACATTCGGCGAACCCTCTCGTCAATGCGGCGGTAAAGATCTTCACGCGGCGGATTGAGCCCTACATAGCAGACCTTGAATCCTGCTAGCGGCTGCCGCGGTTTTTCTCCAAGGTGTTGAGAAAGCGACTTCCCGGTTTCCAGCCGGACTTCGAGAGCCCTAATGATCTTCGGCTTGTCACGTTCCGCTATGCGGGCCGCTGCCGCAGGATCAAGACGCGATAGGATACGATGAAGATAGGCGCGCCCTTTTCGTTCCCCGATCATCTCCAGACGGTTTCTCCAATACAAGGACCGCCCCGGCCCATTAAACAATCCTTGGGTCAGGGCACGCAAATATAACCCTGTGCCACCCACGAGAATCGGCAGCTTCCGCCTCTGCCGAATCTCATCCAGCACTCGCCTTGCTTCGCGCTGGTAGGTGCCGGCGGTAAAAACTTCCGTCGGTTCACAAATATCAATCATGTGATGCGGAACACGATGTTGTTCCTCCGGGGCCGGCTTGGCCGTGCCGATGTTCAAATATCGAAAGACCTGGACAGAATCATAATTGACAATTTCACCGGAAAACGTTTCCGCAAGAAACAATGCGAGTTCAGATTTACCACTAGCGGTAGAGCC
>QHXC01000065.1 GCA_003222815.1 Acidobacteriota bacterium
GGAACAAACCAGTTCCACGGAACGGTGTTCGAGTTCCTTCGCAATGACAAGCTCGATGCGCGGCAGTATGCATTCGCGGGTGAACGCCCGAGCGAACCCCTCAAGTGGAACCAGTACGGCTTCGCACTGGGCGGCCCGGTTTGGCTGCCGAAGATCTACAACGGGAAGGACCGGCTATTCTTCATGTCGAACTTCGAGGGGTTCAAAGAGCGCCGGTTAAGGCGTCAGCTCTTCACCGTTCCTTCGGTGAAGATGCGCAACGGAGACTTCTCCGAGGTTTCGACTCCGATCTATGATCCGCTCAACCGCACGCAGCAGTTTCCCGGCAACGTGATTCCGCGAAATCGGTTCCATCCCCTGTCGATGGCAGCAGCAAGGCGAATTACAACGTGCTGAGCGTGAAATTGCAGCGCCGGTTTTCGAAGGGTCTGACCTACCTCTTTGGTTATACGTGGTCGCGCTCGATCGACTACGGAAGCGCGATCCGAGTTCATAAGACCGACCTGTTGTTCCCCCAAAGCGGCTACGATCTCCGCGCGGAGCGCGGGCTGTCCAGTTTCAATGTGCCTCACCGGTCTGTAACGTCGGTGCTCTACGAACTGCCGTTCGGTAAAGGACGGCGGTTCATCAGCCAGAGTGGCGCCGCCGACGCGGTGCTGGGAGGATGGGAGCTCGGTTCGATTTTCACGCTCCAGAGCGGATTCCCGGAGACCGTCCTTGCCGGCAGAGACCAGTCGAACACGGGCATCGGCTACGATCGTGTGAACGCGACGGGACAATACGCCCTTCTGGATCGCGGCAAACGTACTGTCGATCGCTGGTTCAACACTGACGCCTTCGTGCTTCAGCCTTTCGGAACTTTCGGCACGGCCGGCCGGAACACCATCATTACGCCTGGCGTCATCCAGTGGGATTTCTCCGCCCACAAGGACTTCCGAATCGTGGAGAAGCACACGGTCCAGTTCCGGTTCGAGGCCTTCAACTTCGCGAACCATCCGAACTGGGGTAATCCCGAACCGACCCGGACTGCGCCGACCTTCGGCCAGATCCGCAGTACGCGCACGAACATGCGCGAACTGCAAGTCGCTCTGAAGTACATGTTCTGAAAACTAGGCGGCAAACCCCTACGTGGGTAACGGCACGTCGATGCTTATTTCCGACAGGCGAAAGCTGATGATGTTGTCTGCATCATCAAGGCTCGTGAACCTGCACGCATTCTGACGGCGATTGGAACCAAGGCCGAAAACCGCTGGCATAACATCTCGGAAGCTTATGCAAAAGCGATGATAGACCCACACGGCATAACTAATGATTTCCGCTGGAAAACGGTGTCCGTAGTAACGCGATCGGGCGTTCTTCATCGTATGAGTCTGTCAGTCAACTGCCCAAGTTGACAATACCCGCCAACCGGGAACTCGCCTCCCGACGCTAGCCGAACTTCGGTTAGAACCGCAGGCGCGCGGAGACCTGGAAAGCGCGCGGGCCTCCGGAGCCGAAGACCTGGTTGACTCGATCAGTCGGCTGACCAAAGGCGGGTTGGTTCAGTATCGCGTTATAATTTGTGAGGTTCGCGATATTGAACATGTTGAAGCCCTCCACCGCGAGATTGACCGAAATCCCCTCGCGAATTTGGACAGCTTTCGTCACCCGGAGATCCGTGGAGGAGAACCTGCCGCCGTTAGAAAAAACGTCGGGCAGCGTGATGACCGGAATGATCTGGTTTTCCGCCGTGCGCTTGCGATAGGTGGGGAAGGTGCCATCCGGATTGGGTAGCGTAGGATAGGTCGCGTTGTAGTTGGCGACGAGCTTTCGGATCTGGTTGGCGTCCATCCCGCGGCCGAACTCACGAACCCTCAGCCCCGGAAGAAGCGCCGTCGATATACCGTCACCATGAAGATCCACGTTGGCAATGATGACATTCATCGGCGGCGCCGAAACCATTTCCGTGATGCTGGATACGGTCCACCCGTTCAGGACCTGCCGGATCCACCGGTTTCCACCTTTTAAGTCTGGAATCTCGTACAGGATATTGAAGGTGAAACGGTGCGGGCGGTCGGCATCATTGATTCCGTAGCCGCAATTCCGGCAATCCTGGAAGAAGCCTCCGCTGGGATCGGTGGGAGAAGTTGTGGAAGCCTGTGAGGAAGTGAAACGCGAAAAGGCGTAGGAGCCGGTGAACTGCAGCCGCCCAGAAAAGCGCCTGTCCACCTTGATCAGCAGAGCCTGATACCTCGAGTTGTAACCGGGAATATACTGAATGATAGGACCGGTCGAGCACGGGAATGGGACGACGTCGGCCTGATTTCCGACACAGAGAGGAATGAGGGGATCGCGCACAAAAGAGACGACTCCCGTCATCGGGTTGATGGCGGTCACCCTGGGTTTATTGAAGTGATTCGCGTCCCACGTATGGGACTGGTTGGAGACGCCGCTCTTCAGGCCGCGCCTCATGACGTAATCCGCTGATACCACCAGGTTCCTTGCAATCTCTCTCTGGACGCCGGCGGTGACGTGAATCACGTAAGGCGTCGGGTAGCGGTCACCTGCGAAGACCAAATTCGCCTGCTTGACGACATCGATGCCCCGAGGCCCCGAAAGGTCCTTCTTCGCCGCTTCCTGCGAGCTTCCCCACTTCGCGAGAAGCTGGGATCGGATGGATGGCAGCAGATCCAGCATATTCTGCCCGGTAAAGGGAGTCGGACTGGTGAAATTCAGCGTTGCTACCTGGCCGGGCTGGCCGAAGAAAGGATTCGGCAGGTTTGTGGTTCTGAAAGTGATCTGGCCGTTTCCCGCGGGGCCGAGAAGGGGCCTTTCATAGGTCTTCTTCCACTGCGAGGCCTCCTGGGCATAGTAGATCCCGGAGCCTGCACGGATGACGGTCTTTTTGTTCGAGCCCGGAGACCAGCTAAATCCCATGGCTGGGCCAAAGTTTTTCTCGGCCCGCTGGATAAATCCCAGCTTCGAGCCCGGAAGAATGGGACGAAGATATTCAGGCCTATCCAAGTCATAGTCCCACCAATTGGTTTCGATGACGTAAGACAAACCGTAGTTGAGCGTAAAGCTCGGGCGCACGCGCCACGTGTCCTGAATGTAACCGCGAATCAAATGGTTTGGCCTGTTCTGAGGTTCCCGGTAGTTTCCCCACCAATTGGGGTCCCCCATCCCAATCGTCAAAGTCCCGTTCACGGGAAGCTGCATCATCTCCGCAAAAGTGGGCACGCCCGCCGTCGTCGTACGAAGAGTTAGCGGGAGAGCGTCATACAGCGCGGGGTTCTGCTGTTGGACTACCGCCGGGCTAAAGAGACTGAAAGCTCCCCTTGCCTGCCGCTCCCAATAACCGAGGATGTTGTATTTCTCCCAGTTCCCCCCGAATTTCACGGTGTGGTTTCCTGTGCTCCAAAAAACGTTATCCGTGAACTGGTTGGTTCGCTGGATGCGATGCTGCTCAACGTTTCCG
>QHXC01000066.1:0-4038 GCA_003222815.1 Acidobacteriota bacterium
CCGCCAATAGGGAGCGGACGGTCAACCAATTGGTCCAGCAGGAAGCGAACGTCGGGTACACGGCTCGCAATTGCTTCGTCCCATCGAGCGGCCTTTTGCTCGTCAGTCTCGTTTTGCTTCCGCGACAACTCCGGAGCGACGACCTCCGAATGGTCCAATGCCGCTACGACATAACCGTGGCTGGCGAGATGGGTGCAAAGAAACGTTCCGCCGCGCCGGTGAAAGGCGCTGGCATGGGAAAAGACTACAAGCGGGTAATTCCCGCGTTCGGCGGCGACATTGCGCACTGCGGCTTGACGTCTCTGCTCATTACGGTTTGGCACCGAAAAGGCGTCTTGCGTCTCAAAGGCAAGATCCTCACCTGCATGTGCCACTGTTGCGGGATACCAGATTTCGCAGTTGAAGAGCCGGTTACGGCCACTATCGAGCGCCTCGATAGTACGCACCCCGACTGGGAAACGGCCTCGCTCGAAAGGATCGTAAGCGGCGTCAGGTAGTGCCATGTTAATCAAGCCTTTTTGATGCCGTCGAGGATACCACAATCGTAGAATCCATCCCGGACATGTGACTTTGTTGTGGCCCGTTGTTCGACATAGTGAAGGGTAGATGATCACTGAAGTATCGGTGACGTTGATCAAATTCTCTTCGCGAATTTCGATCAACTTTACTCAAATTCCATGGTAAGGAATATGTCGCGGTCTTGACCAGTCGCGGCGGAATTGCCGCTCACTGGATCGCACCCGCGGGAATTGTCCGCAATCCGTGAACACGATCGGCGTGTCTGTTTTGCTTTTCTGTAAGGGAGGAGTAGCTGTGGTGAAACAACTTGCTGTAGTCGCAATCGGCCTCGTGTACCTGTGTGGGAACGCCATGGCGCAGGACGCAAAAACCGTAACCGCCAACGTGCAAAAAGCATTGGGCGATCTGAAATCCATCACGTATTCGGGATCGGCCAAGGATGTGGCCTTCCAGCAGTGCGGATCTAACGCGGCCGACATGATCTGCAGGGGAACCCATGATCCGATGCGGCCGATAAACAACTACGTCCGCGTGATCGATCTGACGGCCCCGACGTCGCGTCACACGGGAGCGACGAACAATCCTGCAGGTGGCGGCGCAACGACGCCGATGCCCGGGACGTTTTTCCAGCAGGTCACGCCCCAACAGGCGGATGTCTCGCAACCCTGGGCCAACTCCCTGGAGTTTTACATCACGCCCTGGGGTTTCCTGAAAGGCGCCGCTACGAACAACGCCACCGCGAACCGCCGCAAGGTCGATGGCAAGAACTACACCCTCCTGACCTGGAGCCCAACGGTCAAGGCGCCTTCCGGCAAGAGCTACGTCATCAATGGCTACGTAAATGAACAGAACATTGTCGATCGGGTCGAGACATGGCTGGGTGAAAACATTATGGGCGACATGCACATCCTCGCCACTTACACCGGGTGGAAAGACTTCGGCGGAGTAATGGCTCCTTCGAAGATCGTGCAGACGCGCGGGGGGTGGCCGTTCTTTGAAGTGGACGTAACGGCGGCGAAAGCGAATCCTCCCGATGTCGCAACGCTGGCTCCTCCACCGGCACCGGCCGGAGGTCGTGGTGGTGCCGGTGCCGGCGCACCACCTGCTGCAGCACCTCTAACTGTCACTTCGGAAAAGCTCGACGAGGGCCTCTATAGGCTCACCACCGGAAACGGCAGTTACGATTCGGTGATCGTGGAGTTCAAGGACTACATCATGATGCTTGAGGCCGGACAATCCGAGGCCCGTGGTCTCGCCTACATCGCCGAAACGAAGAAGCTGATCCCCAACAAGCCGATCCGTTACGTCGTGAACACGCATCCCCACTCCGATCACACGGGAGGCCTGCCGGCGCTGGTGGCCGAAGGCGCAACAATCATCACGCAGAAGAACAACGAGGAATTTTTGGAGAAAGCGCTCAACACTCCAAGAACGCTGCTGAACGACACTCTCGCCAAGAATCCGAAGAAAGCAAAGGTCGAAACCGTTTCGGAGAAGAAGGTCTACTCGGATGGAACGCGAACAGTTGAGATGTACCACGTCTCTCCGGTTCCTCACTCAAATGGCTTGATGATCGCGTACATCCCCAAGGAGAAGGTCCTCTTCCAGGGCGACTTCTCGCTGCCTGCTGCGGGGCAACCGGCTAACGATCACATCAAAGCCCTGGTCCCGATTCTCGAGAAGCTCAATCTAGACTTTGATCGCTATATAAACGTCCACACCTCCGCTACTCCGCAGACCAAGGCGGATCTATGGAAAGCCGTGGGGAAATAAGAAAAACAGTTGAGGCTCCGAATGGAAGGGAGAATGTATGAAACGAGTTTTCGTCGTGCTCGTGATCCTGTCGATAAGCGCCGGAACGGTCTTCGCCCATCATGGCCGGGGCTCCACATATGATACGAAGAAACAGATCTCATTAAAAGGTACAGTAAGCCAACTGCTTTGGCGCAATCCCCATATCGCTATTTTTGTCGATGTAAAGGGCGAGGACGGCAAAGTCGTTACGTGGGTTATCGAACACAGCAACATCAGCCAGCTAGCGAGATTGGGTTATGGCAAGAATTCGCTGCAAGTCGGCATGCAGGTAACCGCCTTCGTCAATCCCGGCAGTAATGGCGAACCTATCGGGCTTTGCCAGAAGATCGTTCTTGCGGACGGTAAGTAGATCTTCCAGCGCAACGACTTGCCACCCAATCTGCGACGCGGTGCGGCGGGCCTGGTTGTCGACTAGGATTGAGAAGGAGATCCAAAATTGCGAAATCGTTACATCGGTTTGATGCTGGCTTTGACAGTGGTGCTTTCCTTTTCGATAGTAGCGCTCATGCAGGCCCGTCCTCAGCAAGCGCAAAAGACTCAGGCGGGCACCAAAGCCGCATTTGATCCACATGATCTTTCCGGAATCTATCTCCGGCGCGGCGGTAACCGCGGCTTTGGTCCGCCGAACAGTATTCCTCCGATGACTCCGGCGGGTGAGGAAATAATGAAGGTTCGCATTCCTTCCCCCGGTTACAATCGCCATCCGCTTACGAAAAAGATCGAAAACCAGGAGGAGTCGAACGATCCTACCTTTGCGTGCAATCCGAAGGGCTTTCCACGGATCGTCCTCGATACGGCTCATGATTACCACGAAGTGATTATGCTGCCGGATAGGATCCTGCAAATGTGGCAGGAAGCACGAGTCCCTCGCGAATTCTGGCTCGACGGCCGTAAACTGCCTACACATGACGATCTCGCCAACCTTGGACCGGCGTGGTATGGACATTCGGTTGCCAAGTGGGAAGCAGATGAACTGGTTGTCCAAACGGTTGGCCTGGATGAGAGAGCATGGCTCGATCAATACGGTTTTCCGAAGAGTTTCGACGCGCGGATAGAAGAGCGTTACAAGAAAACCGACGCCAATACATTGGAGCTCCGGCTGACCCTCTACGACCCGGCGTACTACACACGCCCCTGGGTGTCTGACGTGAAAATTTGGAAAAAAGAGCCGCGCAAGAATGTGACGTGGTTCGGATGGTACGGGCTGTACTCCGGACTGGGCGAGCTGCTCTGCGCCCCCATGAACGCAAGTCCGGTCAATAAACGGGGCGGGTAGAATACGAACTCACTGGACCATCACTTCAGAGATTCCTGGGTCAAGGGAAGATAGCGGCCCAGAACGATGATCACGAGCCACAGGAACAACGAGCTTGCTGCAATAAACTTCGCGAATGCAGGCGGATCTTCCCCGGGTCCCAACTTCGCCCAGCTGCGGAAAGCGGAGGTACAGTTAAACAACACCAGAGTCGCTCCCGCAACAAATACGCTTGCCATCTTCAGATGAAAGAGGGGATTCCAGGCATAGAAGAAGGGCATGCCGACAAAGAAGAGAATGCCCGTGATTATATTGATGACTAAACCGGCGATTCCCCAGGGTAGTAACCGGTGCAGTGGAGCTACAGGCAAGTCTTTCACAAATCCCAGTAAACGGAGGTTAAGCCCCCCAATAGCCGCCACGATCAAGATCAAGCCAAAGAAGTGAAG
>QHXC01000066.1:4080-6313 GCA_003222815.1 Acidobacteriota bacterium
CATCAGCCCCACCGTCACGATAGAAAAAAGGAGCACGACTGCGGAATTCCATCGTGCCACCAGGCCTGGTGCGGGACGTGACATGCGGCTGAACTGCCATAGTCCGATCAACGCGACTGCGCCCGTAATCTCCATGAATATCAATGAGAGCAATGCGGCGCCCCGGTGCGTGTTAATCAATTCCTGCGGCAAAGGAGTGGATGCTTTGAGCACCTCGTTCGCGATATCCCCACTCATGTATGTCGGAATCGCCAGAAGCGCAATGAGCGTGAAAAATGCGAGGCTGGTTTGCTTCAAATCGTCGCTGTTTGCAAAAAAGGCAACCAGGAAAAGGAACAGCCCGACGAAAGCGCCGATGATCGGCCAATGATTCAATAAGAGATGTATGTGTGCCAAATTCATAGATGATTGATCCTACGCTGTGAGGACGGTGTACGTATAAGCCAGGAGACGACCCGCAGTAACGGCTCCAACCCAAAAGATGAGCGACGATACTGCAAAGACCCGGCCCTTCGCCACCATCGCTGCTTCACTCAAGCTGGAGTCGGCGAAGACACGATTCCGCAGCATTTGCATTGACGCCATGGCGAGTCCGATTAGCGTTAGCTTGACGTAAAAAAGCGGGTTCGTTAGAGATTTCGTCGGATAACCAATCAATAGAAGGATGCCGGATACCACTTGTATCCAGAACCCAACCCATATAAAGCGGTAAAACCTCTCAAGCGGGGCTAAAGGCAGGTCCGGTGCAAGGCCAAGAATTCGCAACCCGATCAACACACTCGCGCCAACCAGTAAGCCCATTCCGATAGCATGCACCGAAAGGATGAACCAGAATGAGAAAACGGAATCGGATTCGCGAATCCAGATACTCAGACCGGTTTCTTCGATTGCTTTAAAAATTGAAAGGAACACCAGGTTTCAACTCCTTACCGAAGTTTGGGCCGACTGATTCTAAGTCAACGTTCAGCCGGCCACAATAGGAGGTTCGGATGGACACCTATGGTATTGCCGCTCGCATTGCCGTTTTTGGGTTTCGGCAGAGTGTAGGTGGCGAACTGACCGGTCTCGTTATCCCGTCACGGAATTCTCAGGAGCGCGTGCGTTATTTTACACTCTGCCCCCCCGTGGGCAGCTCGTAGGGAGCGCCCGTACCCGACGAGCCGAGAAACAACTTGCGTCCGTCGGCGAGAGTGACATCCCTGCCGTTTGCCCTTCGTGACCCGTCCTTGGACTGGTATCCGTCCACAACGACCTTAGTTCCGGGCAGCAGAGAATTCTTTGTAAAGCCGCGCCGAAACAAAACGTTCGGGGTACCGGCCTCGAAAGCCCAGTTTTCGACCTTGCCGTCGGACTTTTTCACATCAACGTAGAGCCACACGTGGGGATTGGTCCATTGCATCTTCGTGACCGTGCCTTCGAACTTGACGGGTTTATTGGCGTCAAATTCGGCGGCAAACGCATGGTGTGCCGAGAGCGGCGCTGCTCGGCCAACCACGAATAAGCCGACTAGCGCGCTCACAAGAGCCAGTTTCGTTCGCATTGGATGAACCTCCTTCACTTTCTATACCATTCAAAAAAGCGGTCGCCTGGTGGAACCTTGCGCGTGATATCGATAATCATCGTCTCCCCTTCCCATCGCTTCACCAGTTGCTTCTTGCGAACATGTCCATAAAGGAACTCTTCGGCGAACTCGATGCAGGGGTACTCGATGAGCTGAACATTGGGTTCCAGACGGCGATAAAGCGGCATCGCGATTCGCCATGGCCGCGTAAAAGTTTCCGGATCCTCAACCGTCACCTCGTAGCGAATGGCGTCAGGATGGATGGGCGTGAAGCGTTCAACAAGGTGGAGGGAAGCGCTGTGAAAATTCCCGGCCCTGTCGAACCAATTCTTCCCGTTAAAGCTCGTCACGTCGACGACCAGCGTATCGCCCTCCCAGTGGCCGACCGAATGACCCATGTATGTATCGTCTGGCGGCCCCTCGGCTTTATCCAGATGGATCGTGCGAGCCGCGTTCGCAAACGTGAATGCCATCTGAATTTTGTTCGTGCTCTGGATGATTTGAAATGGATACGGCATATACATTGCCCGTGGAATGCCCGGCAGATAACACTTCAACTCCGGATCCCGATCGATCCAGTTGGCACCGTTCTCCTTTTTTATCGCGGCCGCTTCGGGTTTGTAAGGAATTTCCCCGTCGCCCTCGATCACACCAAGCGATCCCGGCACACCC
>QHXC01000067.1 GCA_003222815.1 Acidobacteriota bacterium
CACGGCCCAACTCTTCGCTGGCCTCGACCATCGGCTTGAGATCCTCGACGTAACATCCGGCATCCGGGTTCTCCACGACTGCAACGGCCGCGACCTTTCGTAAGAGAGGCTCACCAGATTTGCCGGCCTCACTCACGGTGTCTTCAACGAATGTATAGAATTTGCGAATCTTCATTGTCTCGATCCATGTTTGTGGTGCACCGAATATTCGGGCGTGAATCAACTTTCTTCGGCCAAAACGGCCCTGCATGCGCGCATTGTATGACGGCATTTCAAATGTGTGTATGATTTCACGCACGGCGGGCCTGCTCGCGTTTAAAATGTCCTGAAATGTCTACTAGCGAATCGCTCCGATCGAAAAAGTACGATCTACTCGACGCTTTCGCGGCAAACGAGTTTTATCAGGCGAAGGGATGGACGGACGGCCTTCCTATTGTTCCGCCCACGGAAGAGCGCGTCAGTGAATGTTTAGATGTAGCCGGTCTCGCGCCCGGCGACGTCATTGGCATCGAACGCGTCCGCCAGAGGCCGATTACTGCGGAGAAGGTGGCGATCAATGCTGTGCTTGCGGGCTGCTTGCCTGCCTACATGCCCGTTGTTGTTGCAGTTCTCGGAGCGATGTGCGACGAGAAATACAACCTCCATGGGACCTCTGCAAGTACGGGTGGAGCAGCGCCGTTCATTGTTGTCAACGGTCCAGTACGGACACTCATCGGCATGAATGCCACGCATAACGTCCTCGCTAACGGCAGCCGGCCGAATGCTACCATTGGACGCGCGATCCGCCTGGCGTTGATCAACCTGCTCGGAGTGATCCCCGGTGAAATTGACCGCTCGACACTTGGGCATCCCGGGAAGTTTACTTTCTGCATTGCTGAGGATGAAGAAGACAGCCCGTGGACTCCGCTGGCGCAAGAAAGAGACATACCCGAAGGAAAATCGGCCGTGACCGTCTTGGCGGCGGGTGCGCCCCGGCAGATCATGAACGAGTGGACCGACGATCCGGAAGAGATCCTCGAGACGTTCGCGGCGGAAATGCGCCACAACATGCTGACATATTCCGTTCGGCGCGCGTTCTCCGCGGCGACTGGGCGAAAGTCGGCAAGACGAACATCGTTGATCGGAGTGGTGGACCAACGCAGCAGTTCACTGCTATTCAGGAGCCGAGCGACCTGCTGATCGTGGCGGCCGGCGGTCCGGCTGGCGGGTTTGGCGCCGTCATTCCGCCCTGGTTAGGCTCCAAGGGACGCGCCGTCACAAAAGGTATTGAGATATCGACGCTGTAGGAACGAGTTCGAATGACAATACGCGTTCTTGATCCCACTTTCGAAGAGTCCATCTCGACAGTCGTCACGCCGAGCCGTCTGGCATCCCTCACTGGATGTTCGATTGGGTTGTTGGACAACGGCAAACCGAAAGGCCGCGAATTCTTTGCCCAGATGGAGCAGATCCTGCGCTCCCAGTACGGCGTGAGAAGCGTGCTGCGCTTCAGGAAACCGGATGCCAGCCGGCCGGCGCCGGCTGAGATGATCGCAGCTGCGAGCCGGTGCGATGCGGTCATTTCCGGGGTCGGCGATTGAGGGAGCTGTTCATCGTGCAGTTTGCACGACGCAGTCACCGTCGAGAAGGCCGGAATCGCGGCAACAGCGATCATCACCGACGGGTTCGTCCAAACGGCCCTCGCCATTTCCAGAGTTTCAGGGATGCCAGAGTTCCCTTTCGCGGTTATCGCACATCCCATCGCAAATAATAACGAGACAACGCTTCGGACTAAAGCCGCAGAAGCAGCCCGTCAATGCGAAGCGATTCTGCTCGGACGCTAACTCACTTCACCAATATTTCAGTAGAATGGCTGCCGATTTATGCAGCCGCTCGAAGGAATCACCGTCATTGCGCTGGAACAGGCGGTCGCCGCGCCGCTTGCCACACGCCACCTCGCCGATCTAGGCGCTCGCGTCATCAAGATTGAGCGTCCCGGAGCTGGCGACTTCGCCCGCGGTTACGACACGACAGTGCGCGGCATGTCCAGCCATTTCGTCTGGCTCAATCGTTCCAAAGAATCGCTGACCCTCGATGTGAAAGCGGCGGAAGCCCAGGACGTGTTCACTCGTTTGCTTTCTCGTGCCGATGTCTTCGTTCAAAACCTCGCGCCCAGCGCGGCCCAACGCCTGTCGCTAGGCGCCGGCGAACTGCGGCAAAAATATCCCAAACTGATCGTCTGCAACCTGTCGGGCTACGGCGCATCCGGTCCGTATCGGGACAAGAAAGCCTATGACCTGCTGATCCAGAGCGAAGCTGGTTTGTTATCGATCACCGGCACTGAGGATGAACCCAGCAAAGCGGGAATTTCCGTCGCGGATATCGCCGGTGGTATGTATGCCTTCTCCGCGGTCCTCACGGCTCTCCTTATGCGGCAACAGACGGGGCAAGGAACGACAATCGAGGTTTCATTATTTGAAGCGCTCAGTGAATGGATGGGATATCCGGCATACTACACGAAATATGGCGGCAAGGCGCCGGCGCGAACAGGCGCCGCTCACGCCGCGATCGCACCTTACGGGCCCTTTCAAAGCGGGGATCAAAAGCGGGTTTTCTTGAGCATTCAGAACAAGCGCGAATGGGAAAGATTCTGCCATCTGGTTCTCCAGCGCGGTGAATTGGCCAGGGATCCCCGCTTCGATTCGGGGCCTCGACGGGTTGCGAATCGGCGCGAGCTGCACCTGGCAATTGAAGAAGTCTTCTGCCGCCTCACCGCCAGCGACATCGTCGCGCGGCTTGAAGAAGCGCAGATTGCAAACGCCCGAATGAATTCCGTCCAGGAGTTCCTGGAGCATCCTCAGCTCGCTTCCCGGAAGCGCTGGCGCGACATCGATTCGCCCGTTGGAAAGCTTTCTGCATTGATCCCGCCGGCAGACCTTGAGGGTATGGAGCCAGTCATGGGTCCCATTCCATCTTTGGGACAGCACACCAACCTCATCCTGAACGAGATTGGGTTTGACGCGCCGACACTCGCGGGCTGGCGGCAGCGTGGCGTGATCTGATGAAGGCACGGCTCGCGCTCGTCTTCATTATCGGCATCCTGGTTTGGTCGCTGCCGCGTCCCCAAGCCGTTGATCCTCGAGCCTGGCGGCTTCTCGCGATCTTTGTCGCCACTCTCGGCGGCATCATCGCGAAACCGTTGCCGATGGGCGCCATGGCTCTCACAGGGATTGCAGCGGCGCTGGTGACCAGAACGCTCACGATAACGGAGGCGCTCAGCGGATTCAGCAACGTCACGTTGTGGCTTGTCGTATGCGCATTTTTCTTTGCTGCCGGTTTTATCAAGACCGGCCTGGGCGCGCGGATCGCCTACCTGCTGGTTTCATGGTTCGGCCGGAGCACGTTGGGCCTGGGCTATAGTCTGGTCGCGACCGATCTCATCCTGGCTCCCGCCACACCAAGCAATACGGCTCGCGCGGCCGGCGTGGTGTTCCCCATCCTGCAATCCATTTCGAGAACCGCGCTTGGAACGGATCCGGTCAAGGGCCGGCAGACGATTGCATTCCTTGTGCTGGCGGTATACCAGGGCACGGTGATCACAAGTGCGATGTTCATCACGTCGATGGTCGCCAATCCGCTCGTGGTGCAGCTTGCCGCAGCACAAAACATCGCCATCACCTGGACGAGCTGGGCTACTGCCGCGATTGTTCCGGGTCTGGTGAGCGTGCTTGTCATTCCACTCGTCGTTTACGCGGTCTGTCCTCCAGGCATTGTCCGAACGCCGGAGGCACCGGCGATGGCGAAAGCGTGTTTAGCAGGCCTCGGGCCGATGAGCCGCAGTGAGAAACTGATGGGCATGATATCGATCGTTATGATTGTGCTCTGGATTCTTGGAACAGCTCTCAACCTCGATCCTACCTCGACGGCACTCCTGGCCGCGGCAGCCCTCCTGCTGACCGGCGTCCTCACGTGGGATGATCTCTGCCGCGAACACAGAGCATGGGATACCTTCATCTGGTTTGGAACGCTGGTGATGATGGCGACGTTTCTCGGCCAACTCGGCCTGATCCAATGGTTCAGCGACAAGGTGGCGCCCGCATTCAGCGGCATCGGCTGGATTCCCGGTATGCTCGGTCTCAGCCTCACATACTTCTACACTCATTATTTCTTTGCCAGCATGACGGCTCACGTCAGCGCAATGTACGCACCGTTTCTCGCTGTTGCAATGTTTGGCAGCGGACATGTGCCGCTGGGAACCTGGTGGAAAACGGGCCTCGTGGTCAGTGCCGTTAACATCGCCATCTGGCTGTCGGTTGGCGCCGCCTGGTGGAAAGTGCTGGGGCTCTGGTGACTCCGAGTTCAGACGCGACCGGGGATACAATCAGACCTAGGATCTGACCAATGTTCAATTCCCAATGCGCAATTCTCAGCCGAAGTGGATGTCGGATTGCGACTCGTTCGCCCGATGCAAGGTAAGGTCGCGGCCTCACTCTGTTCGGATAAGAATTGAGCATTGGGAATTGAACATTGCTGATCCCGATCGGGCATTCCGCCAAGTTATTTTTAGCGCGAGCCCTAAGCCGGCAGCTGCATCGTACGGATGCGGTGATTCTCGCTATCACCGATGTACAGCGTGCGGCCCTGGATGAAGACGCCGTGTGGCCTCGCGAGTTTGCAGGCAAGCGGATCGCCGTCTGGGCCGTCGCCGCGTTGCCCGGTACCGATCACCGTCGAAATGATTCCATTTCGCAAATCGATCCGTCGAATGACATGGTTTTCCGTGTCGGATATATAAAGCGCGCCTTCTGCGGAATAGGCGATGCCTTTAGGTCCATTAAATTTCGCAGATACTGCGGGGCCGCCGTCGCCCGAGTACCCCATTTCACCTGTTCCCGCAACTAGCTTGAGTTGGCGTCGGGCGACATCGACGGCGAACACTCTGTTGCCTTCACGCAAGACCAGATACATTTTGCCATCTGGCGTGATGTCGATGGAGCGTGGTCCTGCCAGTGGTGTGCCCTCAAGAGAAGCTTCGGTGGGAGTATTCGCGCGTTCCCCGGTGCCCGCAAATGTCGTAATGGTTCGAGTCTTCGCGTCTATTTTGCGGACGCGATTGTTCATGATGTCGCAAATGTAAACGTTGTCTGCTCGATCCAGCGCGATACTGTGCGGCTGCGCAAGTTGCGCTTTATTGGAAGGTCCGCCATCGCCAGCGAAGCCGCGTTCGCCGGTTCCTGCAACCGTGGAAATCGTTTTCGACTTCATGTCGATGAAACGAACAGTGTGATTGTCGCGTTCAGCTATGTATATGTTCCCCCTGGTGTCGAAGCGTAACTCATGCGGTGTGTTGAGCTGTGCGGCTGTAGCTGGGCCGCCATCGCCGGAATACCCCTTTGTGCCAGTGCCCGCTAGCACTGAGATTTTCTTACTTCGCAAGTCCAGCCGCAGGAGACGATGGCTGCCATACTCCACCCAGTACAGCGCGCCATCGGGCCCGATGACGAGGCCAAAAGGATTGTTGAGAGTCGAATGGCCGGCGAGGTCGCCGTTGGCTGCCAATCCCTCAACTCCTGTTCCGGCCAACGTGGCGATTCGGCTTGGCGATGCCTGTGGCTGAAAAAAAGGCGCGGCTATCGACGCCGCTGCAAACTCTATAAACTCTCGGCGAGTCTGTTGGGTTTTCATAGCGGCATATTTTATACGCCACAAAGAAGCACAAAAAACAGAAAAAGAAATCTTGAATGGAAATGGCAATGAGGAGAGACATTGCGAACGCCCGGACATTCAGTCTGGCGGCGGCACTTCCCCGGGATGCCGAACTATAGAGTGGTGCCTTCCAGCAGCGTGATCGCGCATCGAGCTCATGAGATCGCCCCACCAAAGCCCCATCATTCGGATGAACGACGCGGTATCGAGGCCGTGACGTACCGGGTGATCGGGTCGGATTCTGCTCCAGCCTAGATGGGTGACGGTAACGAGAGTGCCGACAGAGTGCTTCCGGAAGGTCACTTCGACTTCGGTACTCTCGGCTGGCAAAAAGTTCATTGCGCACCAGTCGAACACGAGGCGCGATGGTGGTTCCCAAACAGTAACTTTCCCACTCTCAAAAATCTTGGTTTCGGAACCATTCTCGAATGACTCGAAAAGGCGGCCGCCCACGCGAGGCTCTATGTGGATGATTCCCCGACGGGTGCCCGCGATGCGGTATTTCAGGCCCCGGCACCACCACTGATCGATCTCCTCGGTGAAGATACGAAAAGCAACCTCGGGCGGCACGTCAACAACCACCGACACGCGGGCTTGATCACCGGGGATCGACTGGTTGTCGTTGGTCATATTCTGCGCCTTTTGGGCGCGCGTTCCGCGTGTGCTTTGAAAGCCCGCAACTGATCGGTCCAGAAATTTTCAATCTCGTCCACCCAGTCGCGAAGCTGCTTGAAAGGCTTTCGTCGAAGCTGCAACAGCCGAGATCGCGCATCATCCTGGACCATCTCGGCTTCTATGAGACCCGCGGTCCGCAAAACTCGCAAGTGGCGGCTCATCGCGGGGCGGCTCATATCGAGCACATCCGCTACCTCGCTGGGACGCAGGGGACGCGTGCGCAGCAGTTCGACAATGGCACGGCGCGCTGGGTCTGCCAGGGCCGTCAAAGTCTGGTCAAGATCAGTTCGCACCGCCGGCCCTCGCATCTCGAACGCGCTGCATGAAGCCCCATTGGTGGCCTTCAGGATCTTCCGCTCGGTAGCTGCGTTGGCTCGGGTATTCCTCACCGTAGTCCTGCGTGGCGGGCTCTTCCACGATTTTCGCACCTGCAGTTCGCGCCATTTGGCAGTGTTCATCGATCGCGTCCACCCAGACGAACAGCGTCTGTGTGTTGGCGCCGCCGAGCGCGCGGGGACTCTTGCATGGCAGCGGCCGAGGACGCTCCGACTTGCCTCCCGTGCTGCCAACCATAATCACCCCTTCGCCGAACGTGAGTTCCGAGTGTTCGATGCGCCCGCCTTCTCCTTCGACTTTGAGCCGCACCTCAAAACCAAACGCCGCGCACAACCAGTCGATCGCTTTCGCAGCGTCATCGTAAAAGACTGCCGCCGTAATCCTCGGCCAGCCTTCCGGTGGTTTTTTCATTGCATTACCCTCCAGTTATATAGTTGCAATATTCCGATATAGTTAACATAATCATTAACTATCTTCAAGCTGTCAATTTCTTTCAGGCAAAGCCGCAAGGCAACACCGGACCAGCAGCGACATAACCGTATTACCGCCCTCCACAAAACAGACAAAAATGATTTTCTAAGCCCGGCCGGCATTCTTTAAAGCGGCGCCGCAGCCGCGAATGACACGGCTTCCAGAATCGTGTCCGCCGAGAACTTGGTTGGACCTGGACCGCACCATCACAGCACCGGAGAAGTGTGCCCCGCAAGAGCCGTAGAAGAGAACAGAACGCGATCGGCTCCACACAAGGAATCGAAGCGATCAAGTCCTGGAACTCACTAATGATGTGACTTTTGGAAGTGCTCTCGCTCACAACCCGCGTCAATTCTGGCGAACATTTTGGTTGACGACACTGTGAGGCTTTGGCAAAGTACACGTCGGTCGTTGTAGTTCGTGCAACTTTGAACACCGGCAGAAGATGACGGATGGGGTTAATAGCTTTGTTCGTCAAGTAGGAAGCCGGAGTTGACTGGCGAAACCAATCGTCGGTCGGCGTCGTCGGGAGAAAAACCTAGACGACTGGTCGCTCCTTCTGGCTGCTGCCTCGGATTGGGCATCGATTCGGGGTTTGCCGAAAGGGTCGGGTCAAGGAAGCAGAGGTACAGCGACCATTATTATTTTGGGGCGTACTCCTGGCGTTCTCGAAGACATCTTCTGCGATTGTCTATGGCGCCTGATCAACGACCTTACCATCTTTCTCACGCTTGATCCCAACCGGCGCATTCCCTTCCGGATCGGTGAAGTAAGCGATCCGTGAGTTCTGGCATTTTCCCACACGGCCGGCTGAAATGTGAGCCGGGGCGCTTTTGCAGGCTATGGCTCGGCTGAGGCCCGTTGCGGGGCTTGAAATCCGAACGAAGCTGCCGCCATTCCCACGTCCCGACGGGTTCCCAGCAGCGCCCTCTACGGAGAGGTTCCACTGGTCTTGCAATGCGGACTGCGAATGCCCGACACACCAGGAAATTTCGATGACGACGGGCCCGTGACTGGCAAACAGACCATCAGTATTGTCGCAACACTACTCCGTTTTTTCCGTCA
>QHXC01000374.1 GCA_003222815.1 Acidobacteriota bacterium
TTGAAAGTTCTATTTTCTCTCGCCCAAATAGAGAATTATTCCAGCAGACATCCGGTAGCCGTCCGATCTGGTTCCCAGAGGATGGGTCCGGAAATACTCCGCCTGGAAACGAAGTGCCGTCATCTTCCCCAGCTTTTCATCCACTCCGCCTCCTGTTGCCGTGGCAAACGAGAGGTTGGAGGCGTGAGGCCCGACCGGTGTCACCTGCACGTTCAAATGGGCGGCGCCCATCAGGACGTGAGTGAAAAAGATGACCGAAGGTTTTCGGTAGGAAAATCGCGGACCGTACAAAAGCGAAAGCATTCGCTCCCGGTTCGCCGTTCCGAGTAGTTGTGGCGTCTTGTAGTGACCGCTGATATCCAGCGTGCCTCCAAACCAGCGGTTCAGGTTCTCTGTAACGGATGCATCCCAGCCGCTCAGACTGGCGTATTTGCCGCGAAACGTGTAGATGATCGGCGACGACTTGAAATACTCCCGCACATCGGATCTCTGAAACGAATACCCGCCGAAGAACTCCCATTCAGGAATTTCCTGCGCCAGGCAAGGCGTCGTAAAAGAGAAAATGAATAGGGAAAATACCATTGCAAATCGAGTCATTGAATAATCCGCTTCCTTTGGAAATGGGGACGTAGCCCTATGTCCCTATTTTCGTCATTTTTAAGAAAATAGTGACACAACGCGGCAAGCCGCAACCAAGATCTGAGCCGCGAATTGCGCGAATGACGCGAATGGGCCGCCCGCAATTACTGCAATGTGGCAATTCTCTGCGGCCCATTCGCGTCATTCGCGCAATTCGCGGCAAAAAAATCTTCATGACATTATTGCTGACCAACGAGGATGTCGAAAAGGCGCTGATTCCGGAAGACGCGATCACGGCAACCGAGCAGGTTTATCGCGAACTCGCGGAAGGCGTGGCTTTGAACCGGGCGCGCAGTCAGGTGTATCTGCCCTTTTGCGCGTGCCGTCACTGAGGCGCGACGTCTGCACCAACAGCTGGATGACCGAGGCCATCTGCTGGCGGATGAAGCGGCTGGGCAGGTCGAGCTTGGCCATCATGACCATGGTCTCCAATCGACTGAAGGCATCCGCAGGAGAGTTGGCATGGACGGTCGTCATCGAGCCCTCTGCGCCAGTGGCCATCGCCTGCAACATATCCAGCGCTTCGCCGCCGCGCGCCTCACCGAGCAAAATCCGGTCGGCGCGCATGCGCAATGCCGTCATCAGCAGTTGCCGCTGCGTGATCGCGCCCTTGCTCTCGATATTGGGCGGGCGCGTTTCCATGCGCACAACGTCCTCGAGCTGAATCTGCAACTCGGCAGTGTCTTCGATCGTGACCAAACGTTCGTGCTCGGGTATGAACCGTGAAAGGCAGTTGAGAAAAGTGGTCTTGCCGGAGCCGGTTCCGCCGGAAATTACGATGTTGAGCCGCGACTCCACGCAGGCGGTGAGAAATGTCATCATGGCCTGGGTCAGAGTCTGGTTGCGGAGCAGGTCTTCATTGCTCAGCACTTTGCGTCCGAAGCGGCGGATGGATAGCGACGGCCCGTCTACGGCCAGCGGCGGGATGATGGCATTCACGCGCGAGCCGTCCGGCAGACGCGCATCCACCAGCGGGACGGACTCGTCAATCCGCCTCCCCACGCTGGAGACGATCTTTTCGATGATACGTATCAGATGGCGATCGCTCTGGAAGTGAATGCCTGTCTCGATCAGCTTCCCGTGCCGTTCGATGTAGACATACTTGTGCGTGTTCACCAGAATATCGGAGATGGTGGGATCTTTCAGCAAAGGCTCCAGCGGTCCCAGGCCGAAGACTTCGTCCAGGATTTCTTCCGCCAGGCGGTTGCGCTCCGTCATGCTGATCGGCAGGTGGTCTTCGCGAAGAATCTTTTCCAGCTCCTTCTGCACCTCCCGGCGCAACTCGTGCCGGCTCTCCGCTTTGACAGCATCCATGTTCAGCACACTCAGAAGCTTCTGGTGTACACGTGTCTTGAGGCCGGCGTGCCGCTCTTTACCTTGAATGAGCGAGGTCCGGACTGGAATGAGGCGTCGTCTGGAGAGAGGCCCTCGGCTCATTTCAGGTTCTCCTATGACTGCGCACTGACGCAATGGCCCAATCCGCATTGGGTCTATCGAACCGGAATCGTAACACGATTGCTGGCAAACCCTCCGATGGTCAGACTCACCAAAATGTTCGTGGCCGGGGAAACCAGCGCGGGAACGCGAACAGTGACCTGGTATCTCCCCGGGACGCCTGGAGCCAAGCCGCTGTAGATCACCTCGGCTTGGTAAATGTCGAAGAAGACCCGCGGATTCTGAACCGTGCGGTTCAGAGGTTCAGTGACCGCGCCCGGCTCGCCGGCTGCAACCGGAGGGTTCACAGCGCCGAGGCCGGCCGCATAGAAAGTAACGCTGGCTCCACGGTCGGCCGGATTCGCTGCCGTTACCACCGAACCGTCCTCTTTGACAAAGATCCCCGGACCCCGGCCCGTTTCACTCAGCGTAAAGATCCCGGGGTCAAAAGCGGCGATCGAAATCTGGACGTCACCACTACGGATTGAGGCCACCTCTACGTGAAGCCTGTATACTCCAGGCAGCACGCCGGCAGGCAGCAGGGCTTTTATCTGCAGTGGAGATACCGAGAACAGCGGGAGCGGTACATCGCCCGCTAAGGTAGTGAGCACGACCCGCGTGGTCAGTAGCAAAGTCGGCAGCGATGCACTGTTAGCTACCGCATCCGCCTCCGCCAGATTCTGGCCGATAACGGAGAGAATGCTTCCCGGCCCAAGGGAAGTGTAACCGTTGAAAGTCACTCCGTCCGCTACGGAATCCGACAACAGCGTTGGAGCAGCGGCAACGGTGGCGGTAAAGGTGACCGAAACCTCTCCGCTGGTGGCGAGCACCTGGACAGTTCCAGGATTTGCGGGCAAGGTCAAGACCGTGCCGGCTATCCCCGCAACATTTGTCAAAACGGCGCGGGCACCCAGGGATCCTCCTCCACTGGTGATGACAAAGTTCACGGAGATACCCGGTATCGGAAGCTGATTGCCGTCCGTAATCATCACCTGGAGTGGCGGCAAAACGGCACCGGCGACGCCTGTCGCGTTATTCCCGCTGACAATCGTCATTTGAGCCGGCGACGCCGTCACATGCGCATCTACAAGAATGTTCTGGACGAAGGGACCCGAGATCAGTTGCAGGCGTCCCTGGTAATCGCCTGCTTGGAGACCCGCAGCGGATATGCGGACGGCGCCTTCGGTGGAGGCGCGCGGTCTCAGGCTCCCGTTCGGCTCAGGAACACTGATCCAGGAGTCAAGCGGATTCAGCCTCCAACCAAACGTCGTTGCCATGGAGAGATTGATCAAGGAAACGCCTGTGGTCAGCGTCGTCCCGCGCATGAGCGTGACGTCCAATGAAAGCGGATTGACGACCACGCCAGGACCTAAACCTGTCGTCGAGGTCCAGTAAATTCCGCGTCCAAACGTGGCTGCCAACAACGTGCCGCCCGGCTGCCGCAGCGATAAGCCGGTAACGGGACTGGGCGGGAGGCCCACATTAAGGCTCCCGCTAATGTCCGTCCACTGCCCGCCCGCATTGAAGCTGACAAACACCCCCGCGTCGGTTCCGACGTATAACGTCTGGGCCGGCCGGTTGAACAGGCCGGGCTGAAAGGGTTGGCCGGGCACAAAGACAGGTGGGATGAGGCTGGGCAAGGAAGCCGGATCAATGACGATGGCGTTTACCGGCGACTGGGGCAAATTGGCGCGAACCGAGGTCCATGTGGCGCCTCCGTTGGTGGACTGCTGCAAATCGCCTGGAACAAATCCCGCAGAAATACTGGGACCAGCGGGGAACGCACCGACCGCCGCGTATACGGTATTACTTAGCCGGGGATCTACTGCAAGCCCGTTTACCCACCCCGACACGGGGCTCATCTGGATCCAGCTCGCCCCTCCATTCGCGGAACGCCACACCAGGGAAATCGCCGGGCAAGAAACCAACGCGACTTCCGGCAAGCATGCCGTCGCCGCATAAAGCGTCCCCCGCGAAGCCGGCGCCACGGCCAACGCGATGACCACATGAGCGGGATAGGGGTCCACTACCGCCAACGCCGTCCAACCGGCCCCACTGTTGTTGGTGTGGTACAGGCGTCTTCCAGCGACGTAGGCGGACGACGTGAAGACCGGATCGAGCACAACCGGAGGAAACGGCGCTCGCAGTTCTCCGTCTGCCACGACAGTGCTGGAAGAAAAGTGCGAGCCTCCGTCTGTGGAGAAATGGATCTGGTTATTCCCTGCGGAAAAAATATTGAGAGAGCCGCTCGCGGCGCCTGCCACGTTGCCGACCGCCCCAATCCCGGGAACTGCTGTTTGATTGAAATTGGCGAACGGAAGCGGACCGAAGAGTCCCGGGAGACCGGCGCCCCAGATCCCGTTCACGGAATCTGAACCCACCCCAAGAAACTGACCCAGAGGCAACGGGGAAATCACGCGAGCGGGGGTTCCTTGAACCAGAGCGGCGGACTCGATGCCTTTTTCCCCACCCACCAGCAGCGTCCCGCCAGCGACCGCCGCGGTGTGGAAATCGCCAGTTAGGGTGGGGATCCGGTACCAGCTAGATCCCTGGTTTGCGGAAGTCAGCAAAATGGCCCCGGCCACATAAAGACCACCGCCAATAGGATCCCCGACCAGTTGCACGGGAGGGCGCGCCTGGCCAATCCCGTAAGTCGCCGACCAGGTATTTCCTGCATCGGCGCTGCGATAGAAATCCAACTGCGACACGGACGACGTGCTTGCGGCGATGAGCGGACCAGACTGGTAGGAGACGACGACGGATACCGAGCCGGCGCCAGCCACCACGCTGACCCAATCCGTTTGAGTCCCGATCGTGTTGGGATTCGGAGGAAGGATCAAGTTGGTCCAGGTATGGCCGCCGTCGGAGGAACGGGCCATTATGTTTTCACGCGCTCCCTGGGCATCTGCGCCGAGCATACCAACGTAGACGCTGCCCAGGCCGTCAAACGCAACCGATGTGACCGGAGAAGCGAGAACCTTGTCCCAACTCCCTCCCGCGTCCGAAGAAAGAAACAGTCCCTCTGCCGAACCCGCGAACACTCGCCCGGAATTCGTGGGATCTACCGCAAGCGTACACACCGGCTGATTCGTAAGGCGCGTCTGGAAGGTCCAGGTTCGTCCACCATCGGCTGAGCGAGCCACGCGCTGTGCGGGGCGCGGACTTCGGTCGTCTCCCGTTCCGAGATAGAGCACATCCGGAAAACGCGGGTCGAGCGCCAGAGAACAGACTTGCAGAGAAGAAGCCGAATCAATCTGAGGAACCCAGGTATCGCCTCCGTCCTCCGTTTTCCAAATGCCGCCGCCCGGCGCGGCGAGATACCACAGAGAATCGTTGCGCGGATCCACTGCCAGCGCCAGGACGCGGGACGGAGCTCCCAGGGGGCCCGCAAAATTCCAGGAAACCTGGGACTGGGGGAAAGCGGGTTGAGCAAAGCCCACGACAAGCCAGAGGCTCAAGCCTGTAAGCAGAGTTGCGGGGCCGCAGCGCCAGGAAGCGGCCCGGTGGGAATTGGGCGATCCAGCGGATTGGACTCTTTGGTTCGTTAGATCAAAAGAGGAACTCTTCAATTTCTTCCACAACCTGCTAATGAATCGCCGCCAGCGGAGCGTTACCACTCGCACTGGACACTCCTCCCGCTGTGACCACGACCGGCAGGTCGTCCCCTTGCACCCGGTCGCCTGGAACGTAAAGGTCGATTTGATAAACGCCGACAGCACCAGGCGCCAATTCGGATGAAAGCACAACGTACGGATGACCTCCGATCTCGACGCCGACGGTTTCGGTGGTAGCGGAAACCGGGTCCGCAGAGCCTCCTTCGCCCGCAGGAACCGCAGGACGGACCGGGCCTAGACCCGTGGCGTACAGAATCAGGTATTCATCGCGTTCTGCAGGGTAGTCCGGCGTGACCAGCGTTAAATCAGCGGTATGAAACAGTGCGGCTTGCTGCTGCCCGTTGACATCCATGGAAAATACACCGGGACTTGTCCGATTGACCTGGATTCCGACGCCCGCGCTGACCTGGCCGAGGCGGGTGGAGCGCACGGTCAGCGTGACACGTCCAGTTGCCAGATCGGGCGGCAACTGCGCGTCGATTTGTGTTGGAGATGTGTTGAGGAGTGGAATCGCGACTTCGTTGGCTGTCACGCAAACTCCGCCCAGAGTCCGAGGCCAGGGAGTTGTGCCGGCTGTGGCGGCATCCGCCAGATTGGCGCCGAAGATCGTGATGCGGGAACCCGGCGACAGCGGTCCGCTGGTGCGGCTGGCGCCGTTCACGACTCCGCTCGCCTGGAACGAAGGCGGCCGGCCGGCCGCCGCCGTTAAGGACACGATGCTGAGGCCGGAAAACGTCAAGAGGTACGCATTGTTGCTGCTGTCCGTCGCCATCCCCCGAGGCAGAAGTTGCGTCTGGTTGTTCACGCCCAATTCGAGCGCCGTTGTGCGAGGCGGCCACTGGCGTGTGCCCGTAGCTATTCCAATTTGCGCGGGGCTGATGTCCATCACCTGCTCCGGCAACAAGACCTGAAGGTCCGGCTGCAAGGTGAAGAGGTTATAACGCTGCAGGCTCTGAACAGGCGTTTGAGCGCTGGCTGCCTGGACCCGGACGGCATTGTTACCAGTGGCTATCACGCCGAAGGCCAGTGACGCCGGCGCCGGCGCTCCGGCAAATCCCAGGCCTGAAGGCCCAATCGTACCTTGAGAACCCAGCACGGAATTGAAAACAGAATTATCCACGACGTAATAGCCGCCGTCGGCCGACGCCGATGCCGTACCGCGCAATCCCGGCACGGCGGCGGTACGTATTACCGGAAACGTGTCCGCAATCGGGTCATACAGCCGCAAGTTCCCGTTCCCTTCGACAACCAGGATGCCGCTGCCGTCCGCCGGCGCGAGCAGCAGATTACGGCCTTGAATCAGGTTGAACGTGCCGGTCCCGAGGTCCAGGCGTGGAAAGGCGCTGTGGGTCAGCAGACTCAACTGCCACACCGAGCCATTCCCCGGAGCCAGGCCGGCGGCGGCCAGCGGGACGGCCGAAAACAAGACGGCATTCGATGAAGCGGCAATGGACCGCGGGAACAGCGGCGTCATATTCAGCGGCACCGGCGCCATCGGGATCTGGTCGATCTCTTGCATCGCGTCCAGGTCCACTACCGAGAGGTTCTCCGCTCCGGAGTTCGCGACCACCAGCGTGAAGGGATCTACCATAGCCATGGACAAGGGACGGTTCCCAACGCGAATCGGCGGCAAGAATGTCTGGCTGTCCAGAGAGAAGACCTCGATTTGATCCTGAGTGTAGTTGGCGATGTACAGCCGCTGGCGCCTGGAGTCCATCTGCATGTCGACACCTACGCCCGTCATGGGAACGATCGCGCCGCGATCTCCCACATCGCGAAAGTTCAGGTTCACCAGGATCGCGGGCTCGATATTTACCGCTTCCGGCGATACCAGCACCACGGCGTACTGCCGTGTGCCACGGATCGTCACGCTGCGCGGATCGAAGCTGATGTTCAAGGTCGATGAAGCCACGCCAGAGCGCTGGTTCAAAATCACTGGAGCGCCCTGATTATTCAAGGTGGCCCCAAACGTCATTCGGCCGCCGCCCACGTTGCGAACCTGGACAGAGGCTGTCGCGATCCCCCGGTTGCACATGTCCACGGACAGGACCACGTTCGTGGCGCTCACATCCAGGACGGGAAGGTTCGTCAGTTGACCAATGGGAATAACCAATAATCCGGACGCAGAATTGGCAAACAGGTTTTGCCCATCCGAAGACGAAATGATCTTGGAGGTGATCGCTTCCGGAAGGCGCAGGCCAAGCTGCGGAGTCAGACTCGAGGAGCGCAGGATTTGCAGTACACCTCGAGTTTGCAGCCCTGAAATCTGACCCGGAAAAGCACCTGGAATGACCGCTCCGCCCGGATTTTGAGGATCGTTAGTATTGAGAGGATTGATGGGAAGCTGCGTGGAAAACGTCGCATACACTGCATTTCCATCTACGGAGAACGCGCTGCCGCCAGTGAGTGTGGGCGTTACAGTGCCAGCCCGGCCCAGGATCGTTAGAGTTTGCGTGTCGAACAAAAACGGTCCGGCCATGAATCGGGAACCGTCTGCGGCAGCCGAAAGGATGGCCCGAAGTCCCGTCACCATCCGGCTCCGCAAAACCGTTCCGGACGCAACCTCGTAGACGAAGAGCCGGGTGTTGGACAGTCCGATAATAAGGTTGCCCGAGGCCGTTACGACCAACCCCGCCAGGAATCCGGCCGGCGTGGGGCTGACAGGAATGACTGGAATCCCGGCAAGGGGCGTCGGTGGCGGCGAGATCGGTACCGGTATGAGCTGACCGCCGACCGGGTCAAGCCGCAAAAGGCCGGCGGTACCCAAAATGACTACCTTGCCGTCGCTTCCGACGGCAATGGAATCCGGACGTGAACCCACGAAATAGTCGGCCACGCTTCGGGAATTCAAGTTGACGGCGCTGATCGTTTGGGAACCGATATTGGCGACATATAACGTGTTGCCGTCGGGGCTGAGCGCCAGGCTCGCGGGCTGGAGCCCGGTGAAAATGCTCCCGGCAAGCCGTCCGCCATCTACCGAATAAATCTCCACGTCATTCCGGGAGGAGTTGGCGAGATACACCAGGTTGCGCGCCGCGTCGTAGATCAAATCGGCCACCTGGCCGACGACAGGAACAACGGTTCCGATATTGGCTGCGGAAGCGGCCGGAGGGAAGAACGAAATTAGGATGCCCAGGCCCAGAAGCAGCAGTACCGCTCGGCCGGTCCGTCGGTTGGAGATGAATCCCATCACCATTCGGAAGCCCCCCAAATATCCCAGGCGTGCGGGCAATATACGCCAACAGCGGGCATCGCGTAAAGTTCGGCTCGCTATTTTTACGTATTTTTACATTACGGGAACTCCTGTTTCGGTGTAACATGCGCAGCACTTGAAACAGGGTTTGGAGCAATGAAAGCGGCAGGGCCGTTCGTCGTTCACAATCGTACTCGAGGAGCTACCCTTGCGGCCAACGTTCAACTGGCGGACACCCCCCGCTCCCGCCGGGTCGGTTTGCTGCAGCACGAAACGTTGGAGCCTGGAGAGGGGCTATGGATATACCCGACTCAGGCGATCCATACGTTCGGGATGCGATTTCCGATTGATGTGGCTTTCCTGGATCGCGGCCTGCGCGTCAAACGGATTTATCATCGGCTCGCGCCGTTCCGCTTGACGTCGCTGGTATGGGGAGCGCGAAGCGTTTTAGAATTAGCTTCCGGATCTCTCGCCAGCACAGGGACGGCGGTCGGTGATGAACTGCAATTCTCGCTTCGCGAAGAGCCACTCGCTTCGAGAGTTCCTCAGTGACCGGACGAAACCGGCCTCCAAATTCGGCGAGCGTTCTTGGTTGAGGTCCGCAATGATTGTGCGATGTGGCGCGCGATGGGCGACCGCCGCGCTGCTAACCATTCTGGGGCTCACGACGAGTTGCGTGCGTCGCGCGACCGTCAGCCAGGACTTTGGTCTCTCCGGGACCGCATCCCAACGGATAACCCCAAAAGCAGGCGCCGGATCACAAAAAATCGGCAGGAAGGCGGCGCCAACAGACGCGTCTTTGCGCACTATTTTCCAACAGCAAACCCAGGGAGCGTTTAACCCTCTCACCGATGACCGGCGCTTCCAGGCGCTCCAAACTCGTTTGAACCTCAATCCCCAGGATGCCGCCACCCGATTGGAACTGGCCGGAGCTTACGAAAACTACCGCTTGTACGAGGAAGCGTTGGAGCAATACACGGAGACACTGCGGCTGGCACGTTCCGCGCCAGCCGCAACAGGAGGCAATGGCCCGCTGGCCGAACAGGCCGCATTGGGGTTGGGACGTTGCGCTCAAGCATTGCGCCGTCCTGGGCAAGCCATTCCGCTGCTCGAGGCGTTCCTAAAAGAGTCGCCCCGTGCGGACTTGATGCCGAGTTCGTGGAATGAACTCGGCCTTTTGTATGACGAGTTGGGAGATCTTACTGCAGGAGAGAGCGCCCTTCGAGAGGCGGTAGCGCGGGACGCGGGATCCGACGGGCTGCATAACAACCTGGGTTACAACCTGCTGCTCCAAAACAAAACAGAATCCGCGGAAGCCGAATTCCGCAGGGCGCTGGAGTTGAATCCGAAATCCGCCACTGCCCGCAACAATCTGGGGACGGTTCTCGCGCGCCGTGGGGACCTGCAAGGCGCGCTGGAACAATTTCAATTGGCCGCTGACCGAGCTACGGCTCATAACAATCTCGCAGTCGTTCTGCTAGAAACGGGCCAGTACGAACAGAGCCGCGAGGAGTTGGTCAAGGCCCTGGCTATTCGGCATTATTTCGCCCCCGCCCTGACAAACTTTAAGCTGGTGCAAGAACGGATTCGCGAGCGTGCGGAACTGCTGAAGGCGGGCCGCCTGTCATCGAGCGCCGTGGTCGTGCCGCCGGCGCCTGTCCCCGGAGGCGCGGCGCCAACGGTTTCCGACAATCGTTCCCCTAATAAGCAAGACGGCCGGCAAGAGGCCGCCGAATCGAAAGACCCTGAGGATAGATGATGAAAACATTCTGGATTCGTTTTTGGAAAGAGACGGAGGGTCAGGATTTGGTCGAATACGCCCTGATCGTCGCTGCGATTGCCCTGGCCATGGTCGCCGCCGTCCGGGGAGTCGTTACCGCACTCAACAGCCTCTACGAAAGCATTGCGGCGGGGCTGGCGTTTACCTCCAGTTAGCGTGGCGCTTCAGGATTGGAATAATGGATTCCCCTCCTGGGACAGGGCAATAACATACTTGGCTCGACGGCTGTTGATATGGGAAATGAAAAATGATTGATGATTAATAACCAATATCCTTGGACGATGAAAAAATTCACTGATCTGCCAAGCGCATTAATCATTAATCACCAATCATTTTTCAGTTCGCATGTTGCACGTTTGAGCCAAGTATGTTGCTGCCCTTTGCAAGGAGGGGAATATGTTTTAGAAAGAACTACCCCGTCCCCGCTCGCCGCCCTGCTGTTGCCGGGCCTCGGCGCAGTGGTATTTGCAGTGACGCTTATACAGGTGCTGTTCCTCTCTCAGGGCGCTGAAGGCTTGTTCCGCGATAGCGATACCGGCTGGCATTTACGCAACGGGGAAGCCATTCTGAACACCGCCACTGTACCCCGAGTGGACGGCTTCTCGTATACGCGAAACGGCCGCCAGTGGGTCGCCTGGGAGTGGCTGTCGGACGCCGTGCTCGGCGGCGCTCACCGCATCGCGGGCCTGCCCGGCGTAGCGCTACTGGCTGCCCTCGCCATTGCCCTGACGGCGTGGGGCGCCGCGCGCCTGTCTCTTTCTCTGGGCGGTAATTTGTTCTTCACAGCAGCCGCCATCGTCCTGCTGCTCGGCGTCACCAGTATTCATTGGCTGGCGCGGCCGCACGTTTTCTCCTGGTTGGTGTCGTTGCCCTTTCTTTGGGTCGCGGAGCATGAGCGGCGCAGTCCCAGACGGGCGATATATGGGCTGCCGTTGCTGGCTTGTCTTTGGGCGAATCTGCACGGCAGTTTCTTGCTGGGGCCGGCCATCCTCTTTCTATACGCCATCGGAGAATGGCTGGGCGGAGGAATTTCGAATCGCGAATTTCGAATTGCGAATTCGCGTTCGGCAGTGAAGCGTGGAACGCGGTTTGCCGCAGCCTGCTTCGCCTGTCTGCTGGCGACTTTTATCAATCCCTATGGCTGGCGCCTGCACGAACACGTCATCGCCTATCTGAAGAACTCTTACCTGATGGACCACATCTCGGAATTCCGCAGCTTCAGTTTCCACTCGTCCGGCGCCTTGTACGTCGAACTGTTTCTACTGGTCGGAATTCTTGGGGCCGTCGCCATGCTGCGGCAGCGCGCCTTTGGTCCGGCATTGCTGACATTGGGAATGCTCCATCTCGCTTTGTATTCCGCGCGCCACGTGCCGGCGGCGGCCGTGTTGTTGCTGCCGCTCAGCGTTGCGGCGCTGAGCCGCGAAGCTGAAGACTGGCCCAGACTGCGCCCGCTCGTTGACTACTCGAAGCGTCTGCGCGCCATTGACCGCAAGATCTGGGGCGTCGTCCCAATCGTGCTCGTGCTGGCGGGAACGCTCGCTGGTTTGGCCACGATGGCACACGCCGGACGCGTTGGCTTCAATTCGGCCAAATTTCCGGTCCGCGCCGCGGATTTCCTGGAACAACACGGTCTGGACGACCGCGTGTTCACAAAAGATCAGTGGGGAGGGTATCTCATCTACCGTTTTGCGGGCCGCACGAAAGTCTTCATGGACGGGCGAAGTGACTTTTATGGCCAGGATTTGCTCGAGACCTATGCTCAGCTCGTGGAAGTGAAGCCCGGATGGGATGCTGTGTTGAAACGATACGATGTCCGATTCGTGCTCGTGCCGCCAGACCATGCGCTGGCGTCGGTGCTTCAACTGAGCTCGGATTGGAAGCGGGTTTATGCCGACTCGGTCGCGGATGTGTTCGAAAGGGTAGGGTGAATCATGCCCGGGAGCATCGAAATTGCCCTGGTTGCTGTGGTCACGGCCGCTGCCTGGAGTGATTTCCGAACAAGACGGATTCCCAACTGGATCACCGTGCCCGGCGCCGCGTTGGGATTCGTCTTGCAAGCTTTTTATGGCGGCCTCCACGGAGCGCTGGCGTCGCTAACAGGAGCCGGACTTGGACTGGGAGTTTTCATTGCATTGTACATTGCAGGGGGCATGGGCGCTGGGGACGTGAAGTTGTTCAGCGCGGTGGGCGCGCTCACAGGGCCGCAAGCGTTGATCCTGGTGTTTGTATTCACCGGGCTGCTGGGCGGCATCGCCGCCGCCGCGCTGGCAGCATTCCACGGACGTCTGCGGGAAACGCTGAAGAAAACCGGAGAACTGCTGGTGGATCTGGGCCGGCTGCGCTGGCAGCAAGCGCAGGGAACGAGTACTGTGGGGGCTTCGGATTCGCTGCGGCTGCCCTACGGGGTTGTCATCGCCGCAGGCACGTTGTTGTCTCTGGTGGTCCTTGGTTAGGCCGATGGAATGACCAGCTGACCCAGTTTGGCCCTACGCCGGATTAGGAGAGATTGCTATGCAGCGTCATCGCGTATTGGTCGCGTTCGGGATCGCGTGGCTCTCGGCCGTGCTATTGAGTTGGTGGGTGTATAAGGAAAGCACAGCGCCACAGTCGCGGGATTTGGTATACGCCGTCGCGGCGACACAAGATCTGCCCGCTGGAAAGCGCCTCCAGCCAGCCGACCTCAAGCTGATCACGCTGGACCGCAAGGACCTGCCCAAGGGAGCCTTTCTGAAGATTTCCGACGTCGTGGATCGCGCGGTCACCGTCCCGGTCGCCGCCGGCGAACCCGTCCTCACCGGAAAGCTTGCCGCCAAAGGAAGCGGTGAGGGTTTGACCGCCTTAATCGAGCCCGGGGCGCGTGCCCTTTCTGTCCAGGTCAACGATATTTCCGGCGTATCCGGCTTCATTCAACCGGGAACGCGGGTGGACATTCTTTTTACTCGCGTGTTCTCCAATGGCGACGCGGCCACCACAACCATTCTCCAGAACGTGAAGGTGATCGCTTACGGCAGACGGCTCGATCCGGGAGCCAGGGTGAACCCGAATGAAACCACCAGGCCCACCGTGGCCACGTTGCTGGTTTCGCAGGAGCAGGCGGAGAAACTGGTACTGGCGGAGCAGCGCGGGAAGATCCAGCTCGCGCTGCGCAACGGAGGGGATGACCAGATCACGGAACCGTCGGATCCTGTCCAATCGGCGGATCTCGGAATTGACGAACCACGGAAACCCAGGGCTGCACCCGCCCGGCCTGTGGTCTATCCGGCAGAAATCGGCGGCGGGCTTTCGCGGACGGCGACATCCGGGGCAGCCAAGACAGCTAAGCCGGAAAGCGCCGGACAGGTGGTAGTGCGGATATACCGCGGTGAAAAGGTTACTGAGGAAAAGTTTCAATGACGAAACATCCAATATACCTGCTCTGCATGGCTCTGATCCTGGGTTCGGGCTCCTCTGGCACTATCGCCGCACAAGACCCGGCACCGCCTCCTCAGACGGAACAGGCTCCGCCACCGGCGACGCCGCGACCGAGCGGGCCGGCTACACCGCTGGCGCCGGTTTCGATGACGCTTATCGTTGGCCGGGGAGAACTTGTGCAATTTGCAGATGAGGTTTCGCGAGTCTCCGTTTCCGATCCTGCAATCGCCGATGCAGTGGTGGTGTCTCCGCACGACGCGGTCCTGAACGGCAAGGCGCCGGGCAACACGACGATCATGATCTGGCACGGCGAGAATGTCTCGCCGTACAAAATTACCGTCGAGTCGGATCTGAGCGAAATCCAGAAGCAGTTGCGCAGCAGCTTTCCGAACGAACAGATCGACGTGTCCAGCAGCAAGGATGCCATCCTGCTCACGGGTGTGGTGACCGATGCAGAAATCGCGAAGCAGGCGGCCGCGATCGCGGCGGTGCATGCACGGGCGGTGGTGAATTTGCTCCAGGCGCCGCCTACCGCCAATCCTCAGGTCATGCTGCAAGTGAAGTTCGCCACGATGGATCGCATCACCATGAGCCAGTTGGGAGCGAATCTGTTCAGCGTGAACAACAAGCTGGTGGGGACGTCGACGACGCAGCAGTTCCAGTTTCCGCGCCTTGGCCAGCTGCAGTTTTCTCAAGGCCCCGAAGGCCAGCCGGTGCTGGGCAACCAGCAGGTCAGCGTGACCGACTTGTTGAATCTGTTCGCATTCCGGCCGGACCTCAACTTGGGTGCGACCTTACGCCTGCTGCAAAACAACAACCTGCTGGAGATTCTTGCGGAGCCCAATCTGATCACAGTCAGCGGCCGCGAGGCGAGCTTCCTGGCGGGCGGAGAATTTCCATTCCCGGTGATCAGCAGCACCGGCACCGGTACGCAAACCGGTCCCATCGTTACTATTCAGTTTCGAGAATTCGGCGTGCGCCTCTTCTTTACACCGACCGTAGAACCGAATGGGCTGATTCACTTGAAGGTGCGGCCCGAAGTCAGCTCGCTGGATTTTGCGAACGCGCTCACGATCCAGGGCTTCCTGATCCCGGCCATCAGCACCAGGAAGGCCGAAACGGAGGTGGATCTGCGCGAGGGCGAAAGCTTCGCCATCGCGGGGCTGATTGACAATCGGGTGACTCAGATCGTGAGCAAGATCCCGGGAATCGGCGACCTGCCGATTTTGGGGCGTCTGTTCCGCTCCCGCGGCACCCAGAAGAGCAACTCCGAGTTGCTCGTGCTCATCACCCCGAACTTCGTGAAGCCGTTCGCGGCCGGCGCGGCGCCGCCACTGCTCCAGTTCCCCGAAGGCTTTCTCGGGGGACCGGAACAAACGCCGCCCCCAACGCCACCTGCCTTCATCGGACCGCGGGGACATGACGCTCCTCCTGGAGGAACCCCGTGAACCCTGGGACCGAGCCGTCCAAATTTCCAAGCGTAACGTATCGGAATAGAGCCGCGGAGCGGCGGAAGAATGTAGCCCACGGCGTGAGCCGTGGGAAGTGTAGCGCCATCAAAAAGATTTTGCGAAGCCACCGAGTCCGGCGCAGACGAGGTGGTTGGTTCCAAAAAAAATTGTTTTGGAGTCTGAACGAACCACCCCGTCCGCGCCTTTCAAAGGAACGGGGATATTTCTTGATGG
>QHXC01000068.1 GCA_003222815.1 Acidobacteriota bacterium
CTGGCGAGATACGGTCCGTATGGAGTCACATAATGATGCCGCATCCCCACCCTCGGGGGTTCTTCTCCCTGATGCCAGTAGTGATGCGGAAAATACCCGAGCCAGGCGACCGCGGATTCAAACATCGAGATGTCGATGAATTGCCCGCGGCCGGTTTTCTCCCTCTGATAAAGGGCCAGCAGAATTCCCACGGTTGCGTACATGGAGGAAGCCAAATCGACGATGGGCAGACCGACTTTGGCTGGCTTATCGGGGTAGCCGGTCGTCGCGATAATCCCGGCTTCGCCCTGGATCAACAGGTCATACGCTTTGACGTCGCGATAAGGGCCATCCTGTCCGTAACCGGACAATGAACAATAAATCAATCGTGGATTGCGGGCGCACAACTCACTCGCTCCCAAGCCCATACGATCGGCTACACCCGGAGCAAAGTTTTCCAGAATAATGTCCACGTGCTCCGCCAGCCGACGCACAGCTTTGAGGCCGCCTTCCTTTTTAACATCGATCGCAAAGCTTCGTTTGTTGCCATTGAGCCAAACGTAACCGGAGGAAAGACCTCGCACGGCGGAGTCCCAGTTGCGAATCAGGTCCCCCGTGCCCGGCTTTTCAATCTTGATGACTTCGGCTCCCATGTCGCCCAGAATCCGAGTGCAGTGTGGTCCGGCCACGGAAACTTCCAAAGCCAAGACGCGAACACCCGCGAGAGCGAGAGGGGTTTTCTGCGGCAGATCGTCCGGCATTAAGAGCGGATTTCCGGAAAGAGTTGTTGTGTAGGAGCATGAGCCCGCTTCCACACCATCACGCTTCGGGCATAGTCAATGACAACCTTGCCTTCCTGCTGGATGCCCCGTGTTCGGACTTTGATGATGCCCCACTGTGGTTTGGATTTGGATTCTCGCTTTTCCAAAACCTCGGATTCCGAATACAACGTATCCCCCGCGAACAGAGGGTTCGGCAGCTTGATTTCATCCCAACCGAGAGCGAACCCATTCTCGCTCACGTCCGCCACACCCATACCCGCAACGATGGCGAGCGTGAGCGCGCTGTTGATCAAACAACGGCCGAACTCTGTGCGTTTGCCATATTCGTTATTGAAATGGATTTGGTTGGTATTGTTCGTGAGCAGAGTGAACCAAATATTATCATTCTCCGTCACGGTTCGTCCGAGTCGGCAGCGGTAGATATCCCCGACTTCGAAATCCTCGAAATACCGCCCTTCCCAGCCCGGCTTAATTGCCATGCTTGAATCCTCCGCAAATGTTTATAATAAGCGACCCAAAGAAATGTGCTTTGGGCGGGCGCGGGCTGAAGCCCGTGACTACAGGCGTACTGGGACCCTTCGGCTAACCTGTAGTCGCGTGCTTCAGCCCGCGTGCCACGTTGTAGTTCAAGGGACCGAATACTATATCACCCACGTTCGGAGGACAAGGCATGGAATCATCCGTACAAGAGGCGCAGCAGTCGATCCGGGAGGAGGTCCGGAAGCTTTGCCAAGATTTTTCAGACACCTACTGGCAAGACGTAGACAAGCACGAAAAGTATCCAAAGGAATTCGTCGACGCACTCACCCTCAGCGGATACCTTGCGGCTTTGATCCCGGAAGAGTACGGAGGAGCAGGACTTGGCATTACCGAAGCCAGCATCATTCTAGAAGAGATCAACCACTGCGGAGGAAATTCTGGCGCCTGTCATGCTCAGATGTACACCATGGGTACTCTGCTTCGACACGGCAGTGAAGAACAGAAGCGGCGCTACCTTCCCGCGATCGCTCGGGGCGAGTTGCGTCTGCAAGCTTTTGCTGTGACGGAACCCAATGCCGGATCCGAAACCACCCGCATTGAGACGCGCGCAGTTCGCAAGGGAGATCGCTATATTGTCAACGGGCAGAAAATTTTCATTTCGCGCGTGAAGCAGTCGGACTTGATGCTTCTGCTGGCTCGAACGACACCTTACGAAGAACTGAAGGACAAGACCCAGGGACTTTCTGTTTTTTTGGTGGATCTACGCAACAGCAAAGGAAACCTGGAAGTCCAGCCCTTGGATATCATGGTCAACCATCACACGAACACGGTCTTCTTCGAGGATGTGGAGGTTCCGGTGGAGAACCTGATCGGAGAGGAAGGCAAGGGATTCCGTTACATCATCGACGGGTGGAATGCGGAGCGGATTTTGGTCGCCTCCGAGTCCATCGGCGACGGCCGCTGGTTTGTCGAACGGGCATCCAATTACGCGACTAAAAGGGTGGTGTTCGGCCGGCCGATCGGCACAAACCAAGGAATCCAGTTTCCGATCGCCAAGGCGTACGCCCACGTTGAGGCGGCAGATCTGATGCGCTTTGCAGCAGCCTCCAAATTCGATCGTCAAGAAAAATGCGGGTCTGAAGCGAACATGGCCAAGCTGCTGGCCTCCGAGGCGGCCTGGGAAGCCGCTGATGTTTGCATGTCCACGTACGGAGGCTATGGGTTTGCTCGCGATTACGATGTGGAGAGGAAGTTTCGGGAAACTCGCCTCCTGGTAGCCGCTCCGGTGAGCAACAACATGGTGCTCGCCTTTCTCGGCCAGAACGTGCTCGGCATGCCGAAGTCGTATTAGAAATCCCAAGAAAGGTTCCATGAATATAGAGAAAGCAACCTTACTGCGTTCCTGGATGTTTGTGCCGGGCGACCGCCAGCGCATGATTGATAAATCGTTGGGACTCTCTGTCGATGCCCTCATGTTCGACATCGAAGACGGTGTGGCTCCCGCAGCGAAGGACACGGCCCGCCGCCAAATCGCAGCTGTGCTCGATCAGATTGCGGCGCGCAAGAAGGAAAATCCAGCGTTTCGCACGCCGGCCCGCTACGTACGAATCAATGCCGTCGGACACGAGCGCATGCACTCCGATTTTGAGCACGTCATCCGGCCGGCTCTAGAAGGCTTGGCCGTTCCGAAGGTAGAGTCGCCCGATCAAGTGAAGACTGTCGAAAGGATACTGGACGATCGCGAACCGAAAATGGGAATGCCTGCCGGCAGCGTGCGATTGCTCATCGCCATTGAAAGTCCCAAAGGTCTGTTCAACGCCTACGCCATTGCGACGTCTTCGCCGCGCGTTATCGGCTTGATGTTTGGAGCGGAGGATTTCTCCAGAGAGCTGAGCCTCCCTCTCCGCCGTGAGGGCGAAGCGACCGATCTCATCTACGCCCGCTCCGCATTCGTGACGGCCGCCGCCGCCGCTCACGTTCAGGCTGTGGACGGCGTGTGGCCGAACTTTCAGGATATAGACGGACTGCGGAAGTTTGCTCGGCAATCGCGGCAGTTGGGTTTCTCGAGTATGTCTTTGATTCACCCTGCCCAGATCGATGAAGTGAATGCTGCCTTCACCCCAACGGCCGAAGAGATTGATTATTGCCGGCGCGTGGTCCAGGCGTTTGACGATGCCCGGGCTCGCGGCGAAGGGTCCATTGCCTTCGGCGGGCAGCTTCTCGATGTCCCCATTGTGGACCGGGCTCGTCAAACCCTCGCGCTGGCGAAATCGTTGGGAATCTGAAGCGTCGAGAAACGGGTCAGAGCCTGAAAAGTGGTCCCTCCGGATGCTTGGGCATGACTTTGCGATTCGCGCAATCCACGAGGAGATCCGTGGATTCGAGGACTGTCTGCCCGATTAGCACCTGATCACCCAGCACGTAGGCATCTTCACGAGTTTCGCGGCCCTCGATTTGGAAAACAATGGTGCTGCTCACACCAACAGGGACGCGGCTGCCGTCTGCCAGTAAGCCCATGGTCTGGCGAGCAATGATCAAGTCGAGTTGCCGAACCACATGTGGCGGAATAATAGACTTCGTTGCGCCGGTATCCACCAGTGCATCCACCTCGCAGGTGTGTACTTTGTCCGGTTCGAGCAGTCCCATGCGGACCAATTCCTGATCAAGGGCATTCGTAAGCCGAACCCTTGCGTAGACTTCACCCATTTGTTCTCGCTTTGTTGTGGGCATAAGGGCAATTTCATTATAGCCCCGGTCGATGGTCCGCATCAGCCGCATTCCTGGTGGCGGCGGCTAGATCTCTGAGCAGGAGCGCGAGGATCGCCTCTTCATGAATCGCAGATCGGCGACGAATCATTTTAGTCGTAAGCTCTGGATCCCAACACGAGAGGATGGCCTTCCCTTTTAGTGTTGTCCCCATCGGTGAGTTTTCGTAATCCATTGCGGATAATCGCCAGGGAACAGCGTCGTAACGTTGGATGACGAGATTTGCGATCTGAATGCCTGGCCAGTCGAAGTCGCCGTGATAAGCCAGTTCCACGCCGGCGCGCCGCAGTTGAAGCAGCAGGATGTGTGCGGATGTTTTGGGTTGTCCTTCGATGCAAATCAGCGGAGCACTGGTCCCTGCCAGGGTTTGTGCGGCCGTGGCGACGACGGTCGGGTTTTCACAAATGTATGCCCTTGCACCCACTGAGGATTTCGTGAAATGGAAGCTGCCGCGAAGAAGCTGCCGTGTGGTAATGCGGTAAGGTTCACCCACGTCGGCGTGGATGTTCAGCGCACGATCAAGGTTGTTGCCGCCCTCTGAACGCAGATTCAATGTCAGAACTGGCGCGCTGAGTTCATCGACGAGAACTCCAACCCCAGCCCAAGCGCTTCGCCGTCCTTCAATGGTTCTCCAATCCTCGATGCCACTGAGTTTCGAAACGTATCGAAGTAGCACCGCCGAGAGCGGACGTCCCGGATCCAGGGCGTGACCGTCGCCCGCTCCGATCGCGGCGATCTCAGTGAGATATTCGCCGGAAGCCGGCAGGCGCCGGATCATCTCGACTGCCTGATTGCATAACAACCGGCCGCGCTCGATGTCGTGCTTTGCAAGCCGGCGAATCAGCCCGCTGGCCCGCAACTCAGCGATCCAGCCGAGCGCCACCGGCGACGCGCTGAGCACGCTTTCCATGTTGCCGAAAACTGCGTTCCAGGCCTTTTCTTCATCGGAACGCCGGGCAGCCTGATCCACGATGGCGCCGGAGAGAGCTTCGATCGCATCGACTAGACCGTCCGCCAGGTTGGCATGACGGATCAGAACTTCAAGATCCGAGGGGCGGACGGATATTGGTCCGCTTCCGGGCATTCGCCGCCCAAGAAGCCGGGCCAAGGTTTCGCGTTGGGCAGGCGATGGGTCGCGTAACGTCAGCTTTTTCTGAATGTCGAGTCCGGCTTCGAGTCGATGGCGCAATCGGCGGACAATCCATGAGAGGTGCGGATTGCCGAAAGTTTCCTGAAGACATTGGCGGTCGCCGTTCATGTGTGGGCTTGCGTTATCGCGACGCTGCTGTCGAATGCTGGTTTTTCTGCGCGAATCCGTTGCCGCCCGTTCCATACCCAACGGGTGACGCCGACCGCGTCGATGCCTTGCCGCGCGGAAAGCTGGTAAATCGCCAGACCCGGCAGCGTCGGATAGCAACCCCACTCCCGTTCGCTGGTCATGATGAAATCGAGATCAAAAGCGGCAAGCAACCCCATGCATTTGCTGCGCATGTCGTTATCGATGCCAACAAAAGCTTCGTCCAGGAGAATGAGCCTGGGAGCGGCTGGACTGGCGGACTGGTAGTGCGCAGCGGCGGCAGCAAACTGGGGAATGGTGAGAGCAACCGCCTTCTCTCCTCCCGAACCTGTACCGTGGGTTCGCCGGGTCAGCCGCTGCCACCTGCTGTCCTGTTGCCGTTCCACCACGAAGCGATGCCATGTCCGATAGTCGAGAGCGAGCTTCAAATGGTCCGCCCACGTTCCAGCTTCATGATGTTCGCGAACGGATTTGATCTGTTCTTGAAGGAACTGGCCAAGCAACCGGCGATCGCCGGCAGACCACGTTCCATCTCTGCGCAACAGAAGACGACGGACCTCATCCAGGCCCGAAGGAGCCTCCTCGCCAACTTCCCATTTGAAGCGGAGCGCCATTCCGGTGCTCATCGGCCGGCTCTCGATTTCCACATTCATCCGTTCGACGAGATCCATGGCCTGATGCAGAAGATCGTGCAAATGCGAAGACACCTCACCTATCAAATGACGTTCGAGAATCTCGATTTCACGTTCGTCGAGTATCCGTTGCCGGTCGCGGATTTGAACCTCGAGATCGTTGCGCAAGTCTGCCATCGTCCATTCCTTGCCTTGAACACTCACGATGACGGACACCACGCCGTCTTCGGGGCAG
>QHXC01000069.1 GCA_003222815.1 Acidobacteriota bacterium
CTTCAATCTGCGCATGAACCAGATTGGTGTGTCCGGCGGCGCAGGCCTAGTGACGGAAACCGGCTGGGATTATTTCTCCACGCTGTTGGACGCGATGGCGAACGCCAACGGTGGCCAAAGCGGCGGGATGGACTGGAGCAGTGGCGCCTATCCGAAATACGTGAGGGTTCAGATCAGGGCGCAAGCGCCGGTGCTGTTTGTGCCGTTACTGAACCGTGCCATCGGTTCGCTGCCGACCGTAGCCGCCTCGGCTGTAGCCGGAATCAGCGCGCCAGTATGCACGGCTTGCGGGATTGACGGCCTGGCCGTGGTGGATCCAAGCCAAGGCGCCGATCCAGTGAACTACGGTTTGGTGCCAGGAGCTTTCTATACCTTGTACCTGACCACATCCCAGCAGACGCCGAACGCGCCAGTGACGCCGGCGCCGTTAACCGGCACTGAAGCCGCCGTGCAGTACGCCATTTTGGATCACGTTCCGAGCGGCCCTCAGGACCTGGACCCGGACGGTTCTTTGTTCGAGCTGGGCGCGGGCGGCATCTCCAGCAGCACCGGGTTGACACCCCCTGGCAGCATCTCTATTGACACGGCCGAGAGTGGATATCCCAATCTGCAGGGCAACACCACGCCGGGCACCACGGTTGGTCAGGATATTCTCTGCGGCCTGAACGTCCGGTTCGGCGTGAACCCATCGGAGAATATCTGCGGCACCATCGACGGCGGTGAATTCGCCGCGCTGTCGCCCTTGTTTAGTGCCGACTCGGACCTGGGAGGAGAAACGTACGCCGCGGGAATCGGTTTACAAGACTACGCGACGGAGTACGACGGCAGCCTGCGCCGCATATTGACGATGTCGGTAGTGGATTCCAGCGATTCGCTCAACGTTCTGAACTTTCGCCAATTCCTGATTGAGATGTCGGCTACAACGACACTGGGGCTCGATCCCGCCCCTGTGAGCGGGGCCTTCCGCGCCCAATATATCGGCGCGCCCGTGCCGCTTCGATGCGGCGGGATCGGCGGCTTGTGCAGTGTATCGCTCGGCGTCGGAAGGATTGTGCTGCATTAGGAGCGAATAACCTTTTTAGAAAGATGATCAGAAAAGCAAATCAGCGCGGTCAAGCCGTCGTCGAACTGGCCTTCCAGATTCCTTTAATGGTGGCTCTGCTGTTCGGTGGCGTTCAAATCGCGCGCGTTTTTTACGTGTACCACACGCTGCAGAAAGCCTTGCGCGGCGGCGCCGGCATGCTGGCCCGGTCAGTCAACGTCGATTATTGCGATTCCGCGGACGCGGCGCTTGCAGATGCGCGCAATTTCATCGTGTTTGGCAATCTGCAAGGCGAGGGAACGCCGGTGGTGCAGGGTTTGACGACGGATATGATCCAGATTCTTCCCGAACGCGGCGTGGCCGCCGTCACCGCAGTCACGGAGTGCCTGTGCGCGCAGGATCCCGACAGTTGTGACGTCTCGTCCGGCGGGCGCGTGCCCGACTTCGTGGTCGTCAATCTCGGAAGCGGTTTTCCCCTTCCTGTGCCATTTCCCTATGTGAATCTCGGCACGATCAACCTGAGGGTCTCGGTGCGCATGCCCGTGACAGGAGGCTAATGCGAGGGAATTCTCGAGGCTCCCGCGGTCAGGCGACCGTGGAGATGGCTCTCGCGCTGGTCGCGGGCATCGTTCCCCTGACCTTTGGATTGATTGCGTTCGCCGAGCTCGCCTGGACCTATCACGCCCTTGCCGCTATTACACGGCAGGGCGCACGCTACGCTGCCACGCACTGCTGGCAGGATGAGGCGGGATCCAACGTCGTGACCTGGATGCAATCCAATGCGCCGCCATTCCCGGATCGCCGGCAACTGGCCAGCGGCGGCGTTCAGATCCAGGTGAGCTACTGGAGGCACGACCCTGAGACGCACCAGAGCGTGCCGTTCTCATGCGATGGCGGCTGCAGCGGCCAATGCGTGCCCGATTCGGTGACGGTCAGCATCATTGGATATCAGTTTAACCACTTTCTGCCGCTGCTCGGCCTGCAGCCACTCCAGGTCCCGCCGTTCTCCACAACTGTCGAGATCGAGAGCGCCGGAGGCAACCCGGAGACGGCTGTTTCGTCTCCGTGAAAGGAGGGATCCTGAACTTGGAGATTTCATATTTGAAGTGCGTTCTGTACGAACAGCAGCACTAAAAGGGCTTGAGGTTTTATGCCGATTCAATTGATCGTAGCGAGCTCCGAACCCCGCTTTCATGATTTCGTGCGCGAGCAACTGGCGAGCACCCCGAACGCGGAGGTCACCGGGGAACACGAAGACCTGGGTCCCAATCTCTCTGCGCGCATCCTGCACGATCTGAACCTCAACCCTCAGTCTGCGATTCTGCTGGACATCTCGCCCGATCCGGAGCAAGGCCTGCGCGCGCTGGAGCAGATGAAGCTGGCGATCCCTGGACTCTACGTGATTCTTTCGGGTTTTGAGTCGAGCGAGGAATTGCTGCTGCGCTCCATGCGCCTGGGAGGCGCGGACTTCCTGCAACAGCCGCTGAAACGCGCCGAATTCAGCGACGCGATGATTCGGCTGGAGGAGCATGCGCAGCGGATTCATCGACAGGGCCGCCAAATCGGCCGGATGTACACTTTTGTGGGAGTAAAGGGCGGCGTCGGAACAACAACCGCCGCGGTGAACTTCGCGGCCCTTTACGCCCGGCAGAACAAGTCCACGGTGCTGATGGACCTGGACATGGATTCCGGGGACGCCGCCTGTTACCTGGGGCTGCGTCATCAGTACTCGCTCTCCGACGTGGCCGAGAATCTGGATCAACTGGATCAGGCGATGCTGGACGGCATCATGGCGCGCGATCCGCTGGGGTTTTCGGTATTATGCGCGCCCGAGGAAGTGGAAAAGTCCCGGCTGATTGCGGAGCAACATGTGCGCGAGATCGGCAGCTTCCTCACCGAGCGCTACGATGCCGTTGTGGTCGATGGGTCACACGCCATCGACGATCTGCTGCTGAGTTGTCTGGAACTTTCTGAAACCATCTTTGTGGTCTTGACCCAAGAGTTTCCGGCGGTGCGCAACGCGCAGCATTACCTGGGCGCGCTGGCGCGAGCCGGCTACGGCCACGAAGCGGTGAAGCTGGTCGTGAACCGGCACGAAAAACGCGGCTTGCTCCACGTCAGCCTGGAGCAGTTGCAGCAAACCTTGGGCGCGGCGCCCTTCTGGGTGTTGCCGAACCGGTACGATGAAGCGATGCAGGCTGTGCACGAAGCCCGCCCCGTAGTGACCCGCGGGAACACCGAACTGGGCCGTTCGTATCGAGACTTTGCCAGGAAGCTGGGCCTGGACGGCCAGGCCGTCGCGGCCGCGCAGCAAAAGAAGTAACACTTAAACATTAGGTCAAAGGGTCAAAGGGTGATTGGGTAATTGGTAGTTGGACAAGTAGAAGTGACGCCATAATTTAAGAGAACGCAATGAGTTTCGTTCCACCGTCCCGCCCGCGCGACGCGGTAAGCCGCCAGGGTGCGGCTGCGTCTCCGGAGCGGCGTTCCGATCTCAAGTCGAAGGTCCACCGCAAGCTGCTCCAGTCACTCAACAGCGAGACACTGCGACTCATCAGCAAGGAACGGCTGCGTGGCGAAATCGGCCGGGCCGTCGAGAAGCTCCTGCTGCAGGAGAATATCCCGATGACGCTGCCGGAGCGCGACCGCATCATCGAGGAGATCCTGGATGAAGTCTTCGGCCTCGGCCCCCTGGAGCCGCTGATGAAGGATCCTTCCATCACCGACATCCTCGTGAACAACTACAGCAAAGTCTATATTGAACGCCGCGGCGTGCTGCAGCGCGCACCGATTGAATTCAAGGACGACAAACACCTGTTGCACATCATCGAGAAAATGGTGGCGGCGGTGGGACGGCGAATTGACGAGGCCAATCCCATTGTCGCTGCCCGCCTGGCCGACGGCTCGCGGGTGACCGCGGCAATCCCTCCGGTGACGCTGGATGGCCCGGCGTTGTCTATTCGCCGCTTTGGCGGACGCGTGC
>QHXC01000375.1 GCA_003222815.1 Acidobacteriota bacterium
TACGCGAGTTCCAAGGCCAGCCCGATCCCGCTAAAATGGCGGAACTGGAACGGACAACCATGGCAAAGGTTGCCAGATTGTTGAACCCGGCGCAGCGCAAAGCTCTCCTGGATTCCCGCGCAAAGTCACGGCCACAGTGACCTGCGAGCGCGGGCTAAAGCCCACGACTACAGATTTATCGAGACGTTTGAGCATTCATGTAGTCGCGGGCTTTAGCCCGCGTTCGCCGCTATAATGCCCGGATGCATTATTTCGAGTATCACGCTGGCCAACTGCACTGCGAACAGGTACCTCTCCAGCGCATAGCCGATGAAGTCGGTACACCCGCATACGTCTATAGCGAGCGGACACTGCATCGCCATGTGCGCGTCTTTGACGAGGCATTCCAATCCGTACCGCATTTGATCTGCTACGCCGTCAAGGCCAATTCCAATATCAATATTCTTCGCCGCTTTGCCGAATGGGGAACCGGCTTTGATATCGTTTCCGGCGGTGAGTTGTTCCGAGTGCTGCGTGCAGGCGGATCACCTGAAAAGGTAATTTTTTCGGGAGTCGGCAAGACGCTTCAGGAGATCCGGTACGCACTCGATTCCGGAATCCTGTTCTTCAATATTGAATCCAGCGCTGAGATGGATCTGATCCACGGCGTCGCGCGACAGGCGAACAAGCCTGTCCGTGTTTCGATTCGCACGAATCCAGACATCGATGCGCGAACACATCCGTACATCTCGACGGGTACGCAGAAAAACAAATTCGGAGTCAGCTTGCCTGAGGCCAGGGAGTTATATCGAAACATGCGGCAGCTCTCGAATGTCGATGTGGTTGGTGTCTCATGTCATATCGGGTCGCAGATCACCGAGATGGGCCCGTTCGAAGAGGCCCTCGCCAGCATTCGCCGGTTCGTTCTTGAGCTTCAAGCCGAAGGCGTCGCCCTGAAATATCTCGATTTTGGCGGCGGCCTCGGCATTCCTTACGACGCGGAAGAACCGCCATCCCCGGCGATTTATGCGGCATCGGTCGCATGTGCGACGAGAGATCTCGGAATCCAACTTGTGCTCGAGCCGGGCCGTGTCATTGCCGGAAATGCCGGCATTCTGCTGACACGCGTACTCTTGAAAAAGAATCAGAGCGCAAAGAAGTTTCTTGTAGTCGACGCAGCGATGAACGATCTCATTCGACCCGCACTATATGGCTCTCACCACCAGCTCTGGCCCGTGCGGGAAGAGAACAATAAAGAAAAGGTCGACGTTGTTGGTCCGGTCTGTGAATCCGCCGATTTCATTGCTCGGGACAGGGACGTCGCTGTGCTTCATGCCGGGGAGTTGCTTGCCGTGATGAGTGCCGGCGCCTATGGTTTCAGCCTCTCTTCAAACTACAACTCCAGGCCTCGCGTTGCCGAAGTGCTGGTGAACGGGGACTCGTATCAAGTTATCCGCAGACGAGAAAGCTACGAGGACCTGATACGTCTGGAAGAATAACCATTCGATCCCGCACGAAACTCTACAGACCTGTAATAAAAAAGTCATATCGACCGGTTTATACAATGAATTGCGGGGCGAATTCGCTGAACGATACCATATAAAGCTGCTCCCTGCAGTTTCTGAGTTCGAGACCAGCTGAATTGAATTTTGAACGATTTCGTTTCTGGAGGTCTTATGAAGAAGGTGGTTGCATTGGTGGTTTTTCTACTACTGAGCAAGTGTCCGGATATGTTCGCGCAGGTCGCAGGCTTTGGCAGCATATCCGGGACCGTACGTGACGCAACCGGGGCGAGAATTCCCGGCGCCGGCGTAACGGTGGCTAACGAATCGAAGGGCGTTTCCCGAGAACTCGTCTCGAATGAAGCCGGGGTTTTTACAGCTCCAGCTCTCGTTCCGGGATCCGGGTATTCGGTTACGGTTAAGCTTTCCGGTTTTTCGGACTGGAACGCGAAGAACATCAGTCTGGAAGTCGGGCAGGAGATCAACCTCAATGTGGATCTCGCCGTCGCTGGCGCGGTGTCTGAGGTGACGGTAATTGAAGAGACTCCTCTAGTGGAGTCGACAAAAACCGGCGTCTCTCAAGTCGTCAATAGCGCGCAGATCATGGAACTGCCGATCAATGGACGCCGCGTCGATTCCTTTGTTCTTCTTGCGCCGGCTACCGTCGCCGATGGCACCTTCGGCTTGGTAAGTTTTCGCGGGATCGCCGGAGGCAACGCTTTCTTGACGGACGGTAACGATACGACCAATCAGTTTTACAACGAAAATGCCGGCCGGACGCGCATCACTACGCAAATCTCACAGGATGCCGTGCAGGAATTCCAAGTCCTGTCCAACGGGTATGCAGCGGAGTTCGGCAGGGCGAGCGGGGGCGTGATCAACACGGTTACTCGCAGTGGAAGTAATGACCTGCACGGCACGGCGTACTGGTTCTTTCGCAATCGGTCACTGAATGCGCGTGACCGTTACGCCACGATTAATCCTGCGGAAAGCCGTCATCAGGCCGGCGGCAGCATCGGGGGAGCAATTGAGAAGGACAAGCTTTTTTATTTCGTGAATGCAGAAGTGACGAGGCGCAATTTCCCTCTGGTCAATCGTCTGATCAATCCCGTTTTCTTTGACACGAACGGCAATTTTATTCAGACCTGTACCGCCACGGCCGCGCAGTGCGAACGGGCCCGTCGATTTCTCGATCGTCAATTCCAGACTTTGGAGAGAACGGCGAACTCGGAGCTTGGTTTCGGCAAAATCGACTGGCTGGCTACGCCACGAAACACACTTAGCCTGAGCTTGAATGCTCTGCGTTGGCTTTCCCCGAATGGCATTCAGACGCAAGCCGTATTGACTAATGGCAATGGGATAGGGAACAACGCCAACTCGACTGTACGGACTCGCTATGGTCGTGCCTCCTGGACCTCAATTCCGTCGAATACGTTGGTCAACGAATTTCGATTTGGGTGGTTCAAAGACCGGCTTTACGATTCCGTCAATCCGGCATTGATTCCTTCTGAAACCGGACGTCTTGAATTGACCGTGGCGGGTCAGGCAAACCTGGGCATTTCCAGAGACTATCCGAGACTGAACCCCAGTGAGCAGCGCTTTCAGTTTGCCGATAACTTGAGCTGGATTCAGGGACGCCACGCCATGAAGTTCGGATTTGACTTCTCGAACACACAGGATTACCTGAACATCCGCCGGGGCCAGTTCGGTTCGTATACGTACTCCACGTGGACGGCTTTTGCTCAAGATTTTTCGGACAACCCTGCCGCAGCGAAGCGCTGGACGAATTTCTCGCAGACGTTCGGCAATCCGATTCTGGATTTCACCACACGTGACTTCGCGTTCTTCGTGCAGGATCAATTCCGCACCACCCCAAAGCTGACGCTCAACTACGGCGTGCGTTACGATTACGCCCAGTTGCCCCAGCCCACGGCATCCAACCCGGATTATCCGAAGCAAACCGGAACCATTCACTCGCCAACGAAGAACTTCGCCCCGCGTTTCGGCTTCGCCTACTCGATGTCCGATAAGACCGTCGTGCGCGGCGGCTATGGGATCTTCTTTGCGCGATTCCAGGGAGCTGTGCTCCAGACGCTCTTTTTCTCGAATGGCGTCTACCAGCCCGCGGTTTCGCTCAACGGCACTGTCGCGTCGGAGCTGGCCAACGGTCCAGTTTTCCCGAACACCCTGTCGAACAACAGCAACCTGCCAACCGGGAGCGTTGATATCGTGTGGGCCGCTCCAAATTTCAGGAGTCCGTACACACAGCAAGGGGATCTTTCCATCGAGCGTCAGTTAACACCACACACCTCGCTTACGCTAGGTTACATATGGAGCCGCGGTGTAAGCCTGTTCACAAATCAGGATTTGAATGTCGGCCCGGCGGGCCCGCCAGTCACGTATCGGATTAACGACGCCAGCGGCAGCCAGGTCGGGAGCTACACCACTCCGACGTACCGGCTGGCCAGTCGCGTCGATGGGCGTTATCGGAGGATCATTCAGGTTGAAAATGGCGGCAACAGCTATTACAACGGCCTGTCGGCACAGTTGAAGAAGCGTTTGTCCAAGGGATTCGAGGCCTCGGTGGCCTACACCTGGTCACATGCGATCGATACCGCCAACCAGGGGGGTGGAACCAATGCTCTCTTCTTCGACACGCTGCGCTCGACTTTCAATGGTGACTACTCCGCAGATAAAGGCAGTTCGCAACTCGATCAGCGCCATCGCTTGGCCGTAACAACGATAGTTCAACCAACTTTCACCAAGAACACTGGCGCGGTCGCAAAATTCCTGGTCAACAACTGGCAGCTCAGCCAGATCACGACGGTGGCGTCGGCTCAGCCGGCCACTTCGACCGTTCGTATCGTGGGCTCGCCGTTCACCGGCGCGGCCTTTACCGGCTCGATGAATGGGCTCGGAGGTAGTAACCGAGTACCATTCCTTCCATTCTCCAATCTCGATATCGACCAGACCTTCCGGACGGACGCTCGCCTCAGTAAACTTCTTCCAGTACGGGAGAACGTGAAGATCTACTTGAATTTCGAAGCGTTCAATATCTTCAATCACATTTCAGACACTTTTGTTTTCACTGAAGCATATTCCGCGACCAATGGTGTGCTGACACCAACTCCCCGCGTTGGTGAAGGGAATCAGTCGCAGGGTTTCCCAGACGGAACCAACGCTCGCCGCGCGCAGGTGAGCTTGCGAGTGGTGTTCTAAATTTAGATCAAGTATGTCATCTGCGGCTAACGCGCGGATGTAGCACGGACGATCGCAGTCAGCGCCGCAGATTGGGGCTGAACGGCGGAGTCGGAAGCTGGAGCCGCTCTGTTGTTGAGGGTGGCCGCGATGAACCTGAATTCTCGCTACTCGGCCCAGTGGGCCGGTAAAACGCGATGTTGTCAGGATCCGCATCATGGTCCACGACGACGCCGAACCAGGGAAGCACCATCTCCTGCGATGTCAGATCCCCCCACCGCACATCCTGGGTCGAATCAGGATTGAACGGGTTGTTTGCAGAATTGTCGTGGTGGGCGGTCACGATCATCTTTGTGCCTTTCGGAATCCTGATGGGCTCTTCGACTTCATAGCCAAGCTGCCACAGGAAATTGAACTTCGCGCGGAGCACGGTATCAGTTCGCCCATTCGGATACACGAGTTGGAACGTCATATCTTTGCCGCGCAGGTGCATGTGCGGCATGAACCACACCAGTTCAACATTCTGAGTGAAGGTGATCTCGCCAGTACTTTCCCAGTTCGATGCACCCGCCGGAAGGCGGAAGTGTCGTTTGTCGACAAGAGTCGTCGGCGCCATCGTTATGAATCGGCGTTTCGCGGGAGCGGTCGCCAACGTGAACCCGATCATGGTCTGATCGGTTGTGGCCTTGCCGTTCGGCGTGTAATGCACCTCGATCCGGATTTGCCTCCCGCCCGGAATCAGTTTTGCGGATTTGTGGAAGCGGAAATCCATCGGCGTGCTCCCAGGCACATAGACGGCTTCCATCGTCGCGAACGTGCCAAATTCATTTTCCCCATCGTTAAGTCTGGACTCTCTGCCCGGATAAGATCCGCCGCTGGTCTTCTTCCCATCACGTTTGAATGTTCCGGGCCCTCGACCAAATCCTCCCCACGCGAAGCCTTCGGGAATCTTTTCCTCCGGGACCTGAACGATGACGTGATGCACTACCGAAGGGTTACCCGGACGAATCTCTATCGAACTTACCCAGGTGTCTTGTTTGAAGGGACTCGGAATAAGAAAGGCTTTGATCTCTCCGGCGCCCTTCGCAGGGATACGATACGGTTCTGGCATCGAAACAATAACGTCCGGTTGGATGCGCCACCCGTCTACCCATTCGACCTGCGCCGGCTTATCTTTCGCATCACCTTCCTGCGCCCCGCCATCGGCCCAAGCGGCGAGCGTCTTGATGTCTGCGTCGGTCAACTTGGTTGCATTCCGAAACTCGCCATATCGCGGATCGGCGAACCACGGCGGCATTTCTCTCCGGACAACCTTCTCTTTAATCGCCTTCGCCCATGGACGCGTGCTTTCATACGTCAGGAAGGACATCGGCCCCGCGCCGCCCGGCCGGTGGCAGACCTGACAACCCCTCTGCAATACCGGAAGCACGTCCTTATTAAAGACGACCGGTGGAACCGAGACCTGCGCTCCCAATGCCGTAATCCCCGTCAAGAGACCGACAGCGAGAAATCGATTCATAAGCCGCTTCCAATGGTCAGCATCGTGATTGATTTGCAGTGTAGACGTGAAATCGCATAAAAGGAGAGCGAGGCGGACTAAAAGCCGCCACACGGAATATTGCTTGAATCCGCCGGCACGGCAATCTTGGCGTAAATCCTCCGCGCATGGCCTGTAGCCAAGTCGACATAAAACCTAAAATTTTACGCTCTGAAAGAAGGTAGCCGCGGATTTCACGAATATCTCGTTAGAAGTCTAGGCGAATTTTCAGCTCGAACTGCCGCGCATCCTGGAAATCCGGTGAATTCGGAATAGAAGCACCTTTCGTCGGTATGAAGCCAAACGGATCAGCGCTATTGATGTTCAGAATGCTGCCGCCTACAAGTGGAGACGAACCGAATCCAACGCCATACACACCTGGCTGTGGATGGTTGAACACGTTTTTCGCATCCATACGAATCGTGCCTCGCAGGTTTTCCCGAATTCGGAATCTCTTGGCGAGTGCCATATCGACACGCCAGGTTCCCGCGTATTCCAATGTGTTCAGGCCGACATTGCCTCGCGTTCCCGGCGCCGGATTCTGAAGGATGACTTGTCCGGTTTTGGCATCGGCCACGGCTTGCAGCGTGCAGAGGCTCTGTAGGTTTGCCGCGACTGCCGCGCATTGTGGATCCCTGAGGTTCTTGAAAGAACCCGGCTCGAAGTAGCTGCCGTTGAGCTGGCCCGTCGCGCTCGAAAAGAAACCCCACCGGACTCTACTGGCTGATTTGAAGTCGAAAGGCTGCACCTGATCGGGAACTCCACGGCCGTAAAGCATGTTTTGCGCCGTCAGAGTCGCCGGACCTCCCGAGGTGAGGTTGACGATCCAGCTGGTTTGCCAATCTTCGACGACGCGCGCCAACCATCCCGAACTGTTGCGCGCGATGAGCTTGCCCGGTCCAATCGGCAGATTGAACGTGCCGTAAGAATTGATCACGTGCGCGCGGTTGGTGTTTAACAATGTGTAGTCCGCCGCCTGATTCCTGGGATCCGTGAAGACAGGGGCGACGGTACTCCTTTCGGTAGGCAGGACAGGGGTGCCCACACCGAGATCCTTGCTCCACGTATAGGAACCCTCGAGGCTCAGCCCGCCGGTGGGCCGCAGTGTGGTCTGCACCTGCAGCGAATGATAGTTCGAGTGAGCAGCGTTGGACCGAAGGTTCGCCTGGTTGAACTGCGGATTGGTCCGGATAAAGTTCTCCGGGAACCCGTTCCGGCGGAGCACTTCGCCTTGGACGGTGCTTGGAACAAACGGCAGGCTTTGATTGCCAGGGAAAGCCGTATTGTAGTTGAGAATGTTCAGAGAGTTGGCCAGAGCCTCGTAGTTTCCGTTAGCGAGGTTATTCCGCATGCTTTGCTGCGTGGCGGCACGCAGATGCATCGCGCCGGTCTGGCGTACTCCATTCACAACTGTCCCTACCGGTCCGAAACCGGCTCCGGCGATGTTGATGCCGTTGAATATCTGATCCAGCAACGGCGACTCCCCGCCGGCCCGCGCGGCGTCAAACGCTTCCCGGAGGCCATTCGTCATGAAGTTCGACACATTGAGGTTCAGAGTGTTGAAATTCTTACGCGTCAACGTGCCGATGTAACGAACGTCCAGGGTCAGGTTCGAGGACAGATTTCGCGTGACCGACAGTGTCATGTTTTGAATGTAGGGGCTGACAAAGTGTGGATCATAAGCAGTGATGTTTTGGGTGCGGTCCGTTATCAGTAGCTGCTCCACCGGGAGTGTCGGAGGTTTGACCGGAAAAGTGTTGGCCGTGATTTTGCTCAGATCGAGGTACGGGTTGTCGGTGTCCCCGACGTAGCTCGCAAAAAACACGTTGCCCGGCGGGTTGCCGATAATACCCTCGACGGTGGTGAGATCACTGCCTCCGATGTATTGCATCTGATACCCGCCGCGGATGGTTGTCCGGTCATTGAGGTTCAAGGCAAATCCCACGGCTGGTCCGAAGTTGTTCAAGTCCCGCGGATGAACTTTCAAGTTGGAATTCTTACTGTTCGGCCCGACGAAGATCAACTCGCTCAAACCTGCGCGGGTTCCGGGCGTCATCCAGCCGTCGAAGCTTCTTCCGGAGATCCCGAAGAGTCCGGCGCCGTTGTCACGTAACGTGGCCGTCAGTCCGTTCTTTTCCCATGGCGGGCCGTAGTAATCCCACCGCACACCGAGGTTCAGCGTCAGACGGTTGCTGACTTTCCAATCGTCCTTGAAGAAGGCGCCCCATTCGTGCTGGTGAATATCGCGAATCTTGAATGGGTCTTTGATGGGATCGTTCCACGTCTTCTGTGCCTGGTCGGGGCTGTTGATGAAACGGAACTGGCCCACGCGGCCTACGGACCCGGAAAGGAAAATCAATAGATTCTCCATCGTCTCCTGATTTCCGGTCGTGGCATTGCCAGTCAGTCCGGGTATGTTCGTCGCGTTGATTCCTGCCACCGGAGTGAATTGCGTTTCTCCGCCATTAGCGGTTGGGACGGTGTCCACATTATTAAACGTGCCGCCCGTGCCATAGTTGCCAGACCAGACGGTTCTTGAGCTTCCGATTCGGAACTCGGCGCCGGTCTTGAACGCGTGTTTGCCTCGGGTCCAGCTGATCGAGTCCGCGTAAGTGGTGCGGGGGCTCAGATCGCGCTGCGTCACGCCTGGCGCGAAATTGCCGCCTCCGACGAGTTGTTGAAACTGAAAGTTCACCGCATACGGCTCGGCTGACGGGGTTCCGGTTGCCGGGGTTCCGCCGCCGGCTCCCAGAAGCGGGAGAAACATGGTTCCGCCGGCTTTGGGAAGCAGATTCCGGAGGTCCTCGTTCGGCCCGTACCACAGCGCGCTAATGACGTTCACACCACTTCGTGCCATTCCGAAGCGGGCTTCGTTGACGAGCGTGGGCGATAGCGTGGACGTGAAATTGACAGCCAGAACCTGCGGTTTCCTCCAGGTTTGACCCTTCCACGTGTTGGGCCAGCTGAGAGCGGCGCCGTCGGCGACGTCCGATTCGTAACTCCAGGTTCCACTGACCTTGTGAGTGGCGCTGAAGTAGTGATCGACTTTGAGATTGATCTGCTTTCGCGCCTGGTACTGGCCGATGCCCCACAGGTTGTCGGCGCCGTTCAAGCTGCGAACCCAGCGGCTGCCCGCGGTGTTCAGACCGTCGCCGACGTCGTAGTTGTTCACGGCGGGCATATACTTGAACAAAACATTCTGCACGTAACCGGTCGCATCAAATCCTTTCCGGTTAGGATCCCAAGGATTGCCCTGGACGTTCGCATCCGAACAGTCGGGCTGTGTCGGAGTGTTCAGCAAGGGGCCGAATACACTGGCGTAGCGCAGAATGCCGTTGTGAGGAGTACCGTTCGGATTCGTGGCCGGCGCTTTTGGATTGCCCGCCCTGTCGACAACGCTGATCGTCGGTGTGGTGCTGGTCGCATTCGTTGGCGCGAGGGAGTTGCCGTTATTCCAATTGTCGTAATACCGGAAGATGCCGCGCTGCGCGCACGGTGTCAGCACAACCGGATTCACAGCCTCGCGCGTTCGGACCCACTTCTGGTCGTACAGAACAAAGAAATGTGTCTTGTTCCGGACAATCGGTCCGCCAAGGTTCCCGGTTGCCTGATGAAAGTTTCTCCAGGGCCGGGCCACGGACTCTCCGGTAAAGGGATTCACGGTTCGGTTGTTTTCCCAAACGTTGGAGTCCAGAATCGAGTTTTTTGCGCTCCACACACCGCCGCCATGGAACTGGTTCGTTCCGGACTTGGTTTGAATCTGAACCTGTCCGCTGCCACGGCCCATTTCCGCATCGACGGGTGCAAGGATCATCTTCACTTCACCAACGAGGTCGGGATGAAGTTCCGTCCCCGAGTTGATACCGGTTGGCCAGCGTTCGCCGCCGACGGAGACGCCGTCCCGCTGGACATTGACGTCCCGGGCGCTGACTCCTGCAAACTTTGTCTCGTTGGCTCCGAATACGGGACTGACGGTCGTGTAGACACCGGCCATGACCTGGGTCAGATCGAGCACATTGTTGCTCGTCAACGGCAGGTCGCGGACCTTCGTTTCCGGAAGCACGTGACCAACCGATGAGCTTGATGTGGCCAGGAGCGTGTCTGCGGTAATGGTAACTTCGACGGATTCCGCCTGGCTCGCGACCCTGAGGGTGAAGTTCAGACGCACCTGCGCCGCATTCCCAAGCTGGACGTCGGCGTAGGTCTGAATCTGAAAACCAGGCAGTTCGCCACTGATTTTGTACACGCCCGGCAGAAGACTGGCAAAGTTGTACACTCCGGCTTCATTGCTGAGCACGGTCGTGACGATGCCGGTACCATTGTTCGTTGCCGTGATGGTCACGCCGGGCAGCACAGCGCCCGTGGAGTCCGAAACGGTCCCGCTCACGGTGGCGTTACTGGATTGAGCGAACGTCTTTGCAGGCAGAAGGAGAGACAATACTGCGGACACGACCAGAAGTCTTTTCATATCGATTCCCTCGCACGTTAAGAGGGTCAGCGGAGTTCTTCTCCCACTAATCGGCCCGTTGAAATCCGGGTTCCTGCCGGGTTCGTTTTCCGAAATGTTAAGGAATGTTGCCGCTATCCAATCACCGATCACCCTCCGTGTCAACGATCTTTGAACGCGGGCTAAAGCCCGCGAATCTCTGACACGATCCCACAGAAATTCAATCACGCCACGTCGCCTTTTTGCGTCCCTGAACCGAGGCGGCCGCGGACCTGGAAATTTTTTTGAAACTCCACATTGAAGCGTTGGAATGTTTTTGGTCGGAAGGCGTCAGCGGGCCGTCGTGTCGGCGGATTTACTCGGATTCACTTTCACATCGATGTCGTAGGTGGAGAACAACGCCCCGTCACTGGCAATCGCACGGATCCGGTAGTCACCGGGTACGCTGAAACTTACCTTTGTTTCCGCTGTGAGCGGTTTTCCGTAAACCGGGGGACTCATTTCCGGATCGAATTTAACGTTGCCCGGACCTCGATACAGGATCCATCGGATCCGTACACCTTCCACTGCTCCTCTGACGTTGCCATCAGCGGTGCGGTCTCCCTCACGCGGTTTCGGAATTCCGTCATCATTGGCCGTAACGGTTAATTTTGCGGCAGCGGGTAAAGTAATGGTTTGAGCAGAAACCGGCATGATGACCGGGGCGACGTCTCCCTCGTTGATGGCCTCAGCTATCGGCCGCCCCAGAACCATCAGGAAACGATCAGCCGCGCCATTCGCGGAAATCAGCAGTTTGTCCGCTTCCCATTCCGGCAGGAGCCAAGCCTTGGACTGATTCGTTCTGCCCTTGTTCGTGAGTGTCCATACCAGCCGCTTGTCCAGCGGCCAGTCCTTGGGTACAACCACTTTGAACACCCACCATCTTCGTCCGGGATAGAAGTGTGTCGGCTGGCCCTGGTCGCCATTTCCAGGATCGATGGTATTCTCAGGTCCGATCGGCACATCGATCTCTTCCTGGTTATTTCTGTTGAAGTAGCCAAACCACATCGAGAAAGTCCCATCGGGATTCCTCTCCCAACCATCAAATGTGGGACTCACATCTTGTCCCCTGGGATATTGGATTCCGGGGAACGTGAATGAGGGCTGCTGGGCGTGCAGGCTGAGAAGGCCCGTGGTGAACAGAAGAAACATTGCGCAACCCAAAATGTTTTTCGCCATTACCGCTGACTCGTGAGTGTCTGCTGTTTCGCCTTGCGCGCTGCGGTCTCCGCTTTGAAATCTTCGTCGGTCATGTAGTAGTAGCTGAGCCATGCGGATGACATTTCGTCCACAGTTCTTAATCCGTACGTAATCTGTGCGTCGGGATCCGTATTGAACTTGTTCTCGGCGCTGTTGTCGTGCCACATGATCGTATGCAGAATCGTCCCTGCAGGCAGCAGCGGTGCTACATCGTTTGAGTATACGTAGTTGTTCATCCAGTTGAATTGGAACCTGGCGCAACTCAGCGTTTCTGTCCTTCCAGTCGGATAAATGGCTTCTATGCACTCCGCCTTACCACGGGTATGCATGTGAGGCTGGAATGAAAGCAGGCGTGTCGGCTTGACTAGCGCCAAATACCCATCGGACCGCACGTTCGCCTCGCCGGGCCGAAGGTCGACGACATTGGAGCCCATCGTCATTGAAGTAACCGCGTGCTTGGGTGTGTAGCCTTTGGGATAGAACTTCAGGCCGAGGAGCACGTTGACGGGAGTCTCCGTACCGTTCGAATGGAGGTGGAACTCAAAGTTGATCTTGGTTCCTGCCGTGATGTAGCGGCCTGAGCCGTCACCGAATATGTCCGGGCCCTTTCCGATTGCATACTCATCGAGGAACACACCTTGCTGTGTCATCTCGAGCTCTACGTTTCCGTCGACCGCACCGCCATGGTTACTCGTGTCACCGGGTTTCACCATGGATGTTCGGATGTGGTGGATATTCGGATAGCCTTTAGTCGGAATAATCTGAATCGCCTGGATAAAGCGGTTCTCGGTGAGACCGGGATCAATCATGATGTCCGGCCACCAATCGGGTCCCTTGGCCTTCACGACCAAATCTTTCGAAAGACTGACAACGAGATCGGGCTGGCCAATCTGCCACGCATGCTCATCCGGAAATTGGCGCGGCGCCGGCATGTCGGCGGGATTTCCCCGAGGAGCACCACCGTCCACCCACTTGGTGATCGTCGCGATCTCTTTGTCGGTCAGCGACGAGTCGTTATCGAAATGTTGGACGCCCACGTTCTTGTCGATGAACCAGGGTGGCATCTCCCGAGCGAGGACTTTCGCCTTGATCGACTTTGCCCACGGGCGCGCCTGGTCGTAAGTCATCAGCGACATTGGCGCGATCGTGCCCTCACGGTGACAGACCTGACAATGGTCCTGAAGGATTGGCGCAACGTTCTTCGTGAAGGTGACCTGTTCCTGTGCCAACGCTGCCGTAGATATCACTGTGACCGCGGCAACCGCCATCAAAAAGATGAGGGTGGCTTTCATTGTCGTAAGCCTCCTTTAAGGATGTGGCTACATTTTTGGCGATAGCTTACCACACGTTCCGGCAACTGCATAACCTCGCCAGGGTGTCCGCATATGTGCTCCTTGAGTGCGCGAGGCACGGCGCCCACTCTAGGTCCTCTTGGCGGCGAGAATGTTTACAGCGCGGCAAAAAAATCTCCGCAAAAATCCAAGAAACCCGCGCGGGCTAAAGCCCGCGCCCCGTTCGTGGTATGAGGCACGCTCGCTACTTCTAGTGCGTGGCTTGCAGATATTTACGAAGACTATCGAAATCCTTCACGAGCGACCCGCGCAGGCGGACCGCGCCTGACTCATCGAGCAACACAAACTCGCCAGACCCTGCGCCAAATAGCTTTGAGCCTTGGTTATACGCCACCGGAAAAGTTGTGTTCGTGGGCTTCGTTTGACGTGCGTTCGAAACGCCCACGATTCGAAGCTTCGAGTTTGAACCGAAGGATTTGTAGAGGCGTTCCAGATTTGCGATCGATGCGCGTTGATCGCTACTCCACACCCCGATCAACAGGATATGGCCCCGATAGTCGTCGAGACTCCAGGAATAGCCTGCAAGGTCGGTGACGAGAAAGTCCGCAGCGTCTCCACCCGGCACGGAGGTTGTTGCTGGTCTGTCCTCGCCTGGATGTCTATTCAGGGACCCCCCAGTGCTCTCAGGAGAAGGTTTGGCGCGTTCGGCTTCCGTAGCTGTGTTCGCTTTGATGGTTGGCGGTATTGTGTCCACAGGTGCTGCGGGTACAATTTGAGTCTGCGCTGGCGGACTGACAGTGTGGACCGCCGGGCCACGGAGTACCACGACCAGAACAATTCCTGCCAGCGTGGCCGCTGCCAGTCCCAACGGGAGGGCTTTTCTCCTTCGGACAACGACACCGGAGGGCCGGCTGAGGGCTCGTGCGAGCTCACGTTGAAAGTAGTTTTTGATCAACGGATCGATCGCATGGAGTGCCTGAACTTCTTCACGGCAGTTTGAACAGCCTTCGATATGCCCTCGAGCAGACTGATCTTCTTCAGGCGTGAGCCCGCCGGTAAACAATGCTTCGAGATTTTTTGAGATCCACTGACAATCGATGGTCATCTTTTCTTTCTCTTTGACTTCAACTTCTCCTTCAAACGTTTGCGTGCGTAAAAGATTCTCGACTTCACGGTGCCTTGGGGAATTTCGAGGATTGCCGCGATTTCGGGAATCGTCAACCCTTCGACCGCCAACATCACCAATGGCACCCGGAAGTCATCCGGCAGACGATTCACGTGCTTACGGACGTCCAACAGCGCCTCGCGATCGAAGATACCCGACGGGTCGGCCGGTTCGAATTCTTGAACCGAACCGTCTTCGTGAACAGCTTCGAGGTCCGTAAAGAAAACCCACCGCTTGAGTCTTCGCGC
>QHXC01000070.1 GCA_003222815.1 Acidobacteriota bacterium
GCAAACCTTACAAGACGGCACGCGAGTCGCTGATGAACGTCCTGAGGGTACCGTCGCGCCTCGCCCGGCGCCTGGTGAAGACGAAAAACCCTGAAGCCTGTGAGACCGAACTCTGGGCGCTGCGTGATGTATCTTTTGAAGTGCAGCAAGGCGAAGTGGTCGGCATCATCGGCCGTAATGGCGCGGGCAAATCGACTCTGTTGAAGGTCCTCTCGCGCATTACCGAACCGACCTCCGGCCGGATCACCATCCGCGGCCGAGTGGGTAGCCTTCTGGAAGTTGGGACGGGCTTTCACCCGGAGCTGACCGGCCGCGAAAACCTCTTCCTTAACGGCGCGATTCTCGGCATGCGTCGGACGGAAATCATCCGCAAGTTCGACGAAATCGTCGCCTTCGCCGAGATTGACAAGTTCATCGACACGCCGGTCAAACACTACAGCAGCGGCATGTACATGAGGCTGGCATTCTCCGTGGCGGCACATCTTCAGCCGGAGATTCTGCTCGTAGACGAAGTCCTGGCCGTCGGAGACGCGGAGTTTCAGAAGAGATGCATGGGGAAGATGGGCGAGGTTGCGCGCGGGGGGAGCACAGTATTGTTTGTCAGTCACAATATGGGGGCGGTTTCCAGCCTGTGCACAAAGGTCGCGTTCATGAAGACCGGTCAAGTCGTCGAAATTGGTGAGCCTGCGCACGCGATCGGAAGGTATCAGCAGGAAGGCGTGCAGACTGGTGGCCGAGCCTGTTTCCCGCTTGTGTCTCGACGCGTGGACGCAAAGCCGTACATTAAGTCCCTAAGTACGATCGACGTGGATGGAGCAATCCGAGACGTCTTTCTCATGGGCGACCGGCTCCGGATAGAGACAGAGCTTGGGGGACTTAGTCCCGCTGTGCGCGTGGCCGTCGCCGTGGAGTTGAAAACGTCGGTCGGCATAACCGTCCTTCAGTTCATCGGCAACGATGAGAACTTCGTGCTCACCGGTCAGAGCGGAGATGCACGGGTTCTGCTGGAGATCAGGGAGATTCCGCTGTATCCGGGCAAGTACCTGCTATCGTGTTGGATCGGTGATCCATTTGGTCACGAGTACGATTACCGCAACGAGTGTCTGTCTGTGACTATCCAAACCGGTTCGCTGATCCGACGATCGAACCTTTCGAATACCCAGGCGCTTGTCTACGTCAAGGGAAGGTGGGACATCGTCTAATGGTTCCCGCAGTGGAATTAGCCTCATGAGCATCGCCTGCAGATGATCCTTAGAGTGCTACGAGTACTGAAGCGCGAGTTCCACGCGTCTCGTTTGAACGCACAGAGGTGGCGTCGGTTTAAGGACGAGTTCCACACATTTCGCAAGTTGTCAGAGGCGGCCGGACGAAGCTTGTCAGTCTTGTGGGAGGATCGGTACCCTCAGTTGGAGGATCGTACTTCCACCACTGAATTCGACGCCCACTACGTTTACCACACGGCCTGGGCCTCGCGTGTACTAGCGCGAACGCGTCCGAGTGTTCATGTTGACATTTCATCGTGCGTGTACTTTTCCGCAATGACGTCAGCATTCATCCCGGTTCGGTTCTACGACTACCGCCCTGCTGCACTATCGTTGTCGAACTTGACATCGGAAGCAGCCGACCTCACAGCGTTACACTTTGATAACGAGACAATCTCGTCGTTGTCGTGTATGCACACAATCGAACACGTTGGCTTGGGCCGCTATGGCGATACGCTGGATCCCCAAGGAGACTTGGCTGCTGCACGTCAACTCCAGCGCGTATTGGCTCCACGCGGACTACTTCTGATCGTCGTTCCTGTTGGCCGTCCACGTATTTGTTTTAATGCGCACCGAATCTATAGCTACGACCAAGTCGTCGCCATGTTTGATGGACTTGCCGTTGAAGAGTTTTCTCTGTTACCAGATGATTTTAGCAGAGGGTTAGTGACAGGTGCTTCACCCGGCATGGTGTACCAACAGCGGTACGGTTGCGGATGTTTCGCTTTCAGAAAGGCGCGGTGATTGCCGTGTGTATCCGGAATCAAGTCGCGCGTCCCCATGGAAAAGCTCTGATGCGTTCGGGATAATTCCATGCTGATTCTGTACACTGCCCTCAAGTATGACTATGGCAACCCCGCACTAGGGTACAGCTTTGAGCATTACAACTTCTTCGATTCACTTGTCCGGATGGGCCACGATATCCTTTACTTCGACCTGGGGACACTGCAAGAGGCCAGGAGGAGGGCGCGGCTGAACAGGCGCCTGCTGGAGATCGTCCACGCGGAACGGCCGGAATTGATGTTCACGGTCCCTTTCCGTGAGGAATTAGATCGAAGCATCGTCAGGCAGATCACTCGCCGGACCTCGACCCGCACTCTCGCCTGGTTCTGCGACGACCACTGGCGTTTCGATAATTACACTCGTCACTGGGCGCCGTGTTTCGGCTGGTGCGTCACCACAGCTCAGAGCGCCTTGCCCAAATACCTAGCGATCGGGTATCGCAACGTGATCCGCAGCCAGTGGGCGTGCAATCAGTTCCGCTACCAGCGCCTCCATCTTCCTCTTCAATACGATGTCACTTTCGTCGGCCAGCCGCACGGCGATCGACGCGAGTGGATCCAGGCGCTGCATGAGGCAGGCATTGACGTTCGGGCCTGGGGATCGGGATGGGAATCGGGCCGGCTCACACAGGAACAAATGCAAAGGAACGTTGAAACAGTTGGGGCTGCGATCGCCCAAACCCGTCACCCCGGCTCCGGCCGATGGCCCGCCACTGCCGGAACAGATCAAGGGCCGCAATTTTGAAGTCCCCGGATGCGGCGGCTTCACGCTCACGGGCCAGGCGGAAGATCTCGAATCGTACTATGAGGAAGGCCGGGAGATTGTATGCTTCGGGACGATTCCGGAGCTCATCGAAAAGATCCGGTACTATCTTTCGCATGAGTCCGAACGTCGCGCAATCGCCGAGGCGGGCTATCAACGGACCTTACACCAGCATACGTATGTCCACCGCTTCACGGACATCTTCCGTCATCTTCAACTGCCGGTAGCGGAGCCAGAGACGATCATCGGGCAACCGCCATCATCCGGCACTGTCACAGAGGTAACGGAGCCGTGATGCCGATACTCTTCGTCTTCACGCAAATCACCCCAATACACGTTATGCTTTACCCAGCGATGACCTGGAAGCATAAGAACTAGGTGATGCTTTTGGAGGCCGTCAACGAAACGGATCTATGGTCAACCCCTCAAATCGCAGGCTTAGAATAGCCATCAATTCTCAGATGTTTGCTGAAAAGGGCGTCGGCGGCATCGAGACCGTATTGGTAGGTCTGGTGCACGCGCTCGGCAAGCTCGACGGGCCAGATGAGTACGTTCTCATTGGTCCATGGGAGAATGCGGAATGGCTTAAGCCTTACACGGGACCCAATCAGACCATCGTCCGCGGTCCGAGACGGGAATTCGCCAGGCGGGCCGTAGCCCCTTTCCGGCCGCTATTGCGCGGGGCCAGACGTATGTTTTGGAATGCCGTTGGAAAATCGGCGACCTGGCCCATTGTCCAAAAATCCAACGGCTTTTACGAACGCCTGGGATGCGACGTGATTTACTTCCCTACGCCGCAGTTCATTAGGTCTGACCTTCCGTCGGTGTATAACGTGCATGACCTTCAACATCTGCACTATCCGAATTTTTTTTCTCGAGATGATTTGATTTGGAAGGAAAGGATATTTCGAGCGGGCTGTGAAGGGGCTCACACGATAGTCACTGGTTCCCGATGGGTGAAACACGACATCGTTGGCCAGTATCAGACCGATCCCGCCCGAGTCCAGGTGATCTACTGGGCGCCGCCAACTCAGGTTCATTCTTTTCCAGGAGATGCTCTCGCTCGTTCTGTAACAAAAAAATATTCCCTGACTGATCCGTTCGCCCTTTACCCCGCTATGACTCGAATACACAAAAACCATATTGGGCTCTTAGAAGCAGTAGCCTTTCTTCGGGACCAACGTGATCTCAGGTTGCAATTGGTGTGTACTGGCTATCAGGACGAATTCTGGCCGGCGATCGAGGAACGATTGGTGGCCCTTGGACTGCAGCAGCAGGTGAAATTCTTGGGAATGATTGATCCCGGCGAACTACGCGCTCTTTATCGGTTGGCCGAATTCGTGGTTTTTCCAAGTCTATTCGAGGGAGCCGGCATGCCCTTACTCGAAGCCTGGCAGGACCACGCGCCAGTCACGTGTTCCGCGGTGACATCCTTGCCGGAATTGGCAGCCGAGGCGGCTCTTCTCTTTGATCCATTATCGGTCCAATCGATTGCCGGCGCGCTCGCCGAAATGCACACGAACCCCGCGCTAAGAGAAGATCTTCGCCGCCGCGGCGCCCGGCGCTTACAGGATTTCAGTTGGGAACGCACAGCAAAACAATATCGTGCTGTGTTTCGTAAGGCCGCGGGTCACCAGTTGGATGACGAAGACCAATTACTTTTGGCCGATCATTTGAAGGATGTGCCAACATGCGAGTCCATCTGATCCGGAGTCTTTTTGCAGGCTGTGGGATTACAAATCGTCTTGGAGGTTCTTGTGTTAGCTAAGCTGCTTAGCTAACATGAAAGCCATGAAAGTCACGATCCACGCCGCGAAAACGACGCTGTCGCAGCTTATCGAGCGAGCCCATGCCGGAGAGGAAATTGTGATTGCGCGCGGTGAGGTGCCCGTCGCGCGAATCGTACCGATTCTTGAACAGCCGCCCACACGCCGGCCGGGGACGCTGCGCGGCCTCGTCAAGATCCCGGATGCCTTCTTCGAGCCGCTTCCCGCAAGCGAGCTAGACGGGTGGGAGGGAAAAACTCTTGAGACTTCTGCTCGACACGCACGCGCAACATGCGAGTCAGTCTGATCCGAGGCCTCCTGGACTCGCCTAGCATCATTCAATATGGCGACCGGATTGTCGAGAGCTTGCGCACTTATCACCCGGACATCCGAGTTCTCGAAGTCAGACCACCCTCTCCCTCCCTGCTCCCCATCGGACGTATCGGCCGCGGAGTAGCGACGCAAGCCATTCGATACGGGTGGTACCCAATGCGGGCCAGGAAGATTCAGGGAGACGTCAACCACGTTACGGATCACCTGCATGCATATCTCTTACGACACCTTCATGCGCAACGGACAATCGTGACATGTCACGACCTCACGACGTTCGTTCATCCAAAGAACATCACCTCGACGTCATTGTTTCCTTCAATCATCGCCAGGTTATTCCATCATTCCATCAATCTCCTGCATAAAGCCGCTTGCGTAATCGCCGTCTCTGAAAACACAAAGAAAGACATTCTCACATATTCACGATGTACATCCGAACAAGTTCGGGTCGTCTATCACGGCGTGGATTCCGTCTTTAATGAGAATATCGATCGCGAAAGAGTGATGGCTTTCAGAAGAAAGTTTGCCCCCGACGGCTCACGTTTACTGCTGCACGTCGGATTAAATACTCCATACAAGAATGTGGAATCCGTATTACGTGTTTTGCACGCTTTAGTCACCGGCATGGGACAGCCGGTGAGACTTATCAAGGTGGGCCAGGATTTCACACGATCGCAACAGAAACTCATCCACGATCTCGACCTTGCGGGTCGGATTGTGCATCTTGGCAAGGTGGAACCTGCTGTACTGGTGGTTTCTTACCATTCTTGCGACGTCCTCGTTTTTCCATCCATATACGAAGGCTTCGGGTGGCCTCCACTCGAGGCTATGGCTTGTGGCACTCCCGTCGTGAGCTCCAAAGCAGGCGCGATACCGGAAGTGGTCGGCGACGCGGCCATTCTGCACGAACCGATGGACATTCGAAGATTGGCGAAGTCGGTGGCGGGGATTCTCGATAACGAGAATCTCCGAAAACAGCTTATTTTGAAAGGACTGCAGCGCGCGAAGATGTTTACGTGGCAACAGTCGATTTCTAAACTCGCAACTATTTACGAAGATGTTTCCAACCTCGCCACATTGAGATCATGACTGCCAAGAAGATTTCCCCTGCATGCGCATCGGTGTCATTTACCTAGGAAGGCACGGCCCGGGCGGCCCCATCAGCTTCGAACTGGCATCTCACCTTTCCAAAAAGGCAGACTTGTTCGCGGTTGTTTCGCAAAACGCCGACCACATCGGTCTGTGGCGCGAATCTGGCCTTCAAATCGTCGAAGTACCCACTTTCGAGACGTCCATCCAGGCAATAGTCTCCTGCTTCAACGCCAGGCGCCTCCGCAAGCTTGCGCATCAGATCGCATCTCATCGACCGGATGTCCTGTTATATCCCATGGTGCATCCCTGGACGCCTTTCCTGCAGAGTGACTTGGAAGACATTCCGCATGTGATAACGATCCACGACCCAGCCGCGCATCCAGGCTTCATACACCGGATGAGCAGTTTATGGGAGACAATCTGCGCCCACCGGTCTACGCGCTGCGTTGTCCTGGGCCGCAAGTTTGTTGAAGAGATGCAGGCCAGAGGTATCGCGAGCGATAAGATCGACGTAATCCCGCATGCAGTGTTCTCCTTCTACGACAGGTTTTCACGAGATAAGCCCGGTTCACGTGTTGCCCGCTCCCTTCTTTTCTTTGGTCGTATTACGTCTTATAAAGGTTTGGATGTTCTGATCCGAGCCTTTCGGATGTTGCAGGAACAATGGCCGGACCTTCGTCTGAATATCGTTGGTGAAGGCGACCTTCGTCTGTATCGCCGGCTGCTGGAGGGCGCAAGAAACATCACGGTCGTTAACCGTTGGGTGGACGACACCCAGGTGGCGGATATTTTTCAAACAGATTCGGGACGGAGCAACTGGGATTCTCGTCGAGCCCGGATCGGCCGAGGCCCTGGCATCTGCAATCCGAAGGTTTCTCGGCGATGCCGCTCTGCGCGAAAGACTCTCACGCCAGCTTGCTTGTGAAGCCAAGTTGACCACCAATTGGAATCGGACGTCCGATGCCTATCTGGAATCCTGCCGCAAAGCCATGCTGCAACGGTGATTGAAATACGCCAGAAAGTTAAAGAAACGGGGCTTCTGATCGGAATGTCACCCGACGTAAAATCGGGAACCGATGATGGAAGCGAAACTGGGTCTACCGAGCAGAATTGTAGGCGGTGTCACCAGGTCCGTCTCGGATCGAATCACGAGTCTTCTGCTTCCGGCAAGCCCGAAAACCGCGCCCGGCCGCGTCGAGATTTCGGAAATCCTGAACATACTGGTTGTGCGCCCCGACGAGATTGGTGACGTCATCATGATGTCGCCGTTCCTAAGGGAATTGAAGCGAAATTTGCCCCACACGCATATCAGCCTCGTCGTCAAACCAGCGGTGCGCGAACTCGTCGAACACTGCCCGCATGTGGATGAGATTTTGACCTTCGATTGGAAGTCATCAACCTATTGGCCGGCGTTTCGTAACTATGCTCGAGCCTCGGATTTTGCAAAGCGCGAGCTGAAGTCTCGTCACTTCGATTTGGCTATCGTCCCCCGGTGGGACGCAGATTGGTATTACTCGTCCTTCATTGCCTATTTTAGCGCCGCGCGATACCGGCTCGGCTACCTGCCGAAGCATGAGGTCGAACGGAGCCTGGACCTCCTCGGCTATCTCGGGTTTTCGATTCTCTCTGACGCGCTCGAGCTCTGGACAACCCCCGAAGACGAAGCCCATGCCGCGCAGGTCCTGGAAGATCACAGTGTCAGGCCGGGCGAAGCGCTGATTGCTTTTGGCGCCGGCGGGCGTCACCCGTACAAGATGTGGCCCCTCGAAAACTTCGCCGAACTGGCGGCATCGATCTGCAAAGAGTATCCATGCCGCATAATGGCTGCAGTCGATCCATCCGAGGTTGAGCTTGGAATGAAGTTGCAAAAGCGCGTTGGAGATTCCTTGATCGATGTAACGGGCCGCGCGACCCTGCGTCAATTCGCCGCTTTGCTGAGGCGGTGTCAGCTCTACGTGGGCAACGATTCCGGACCGAAGCATCTCGCTGCCGCAGCAGGAGTCCCCATCGTTGAGCTGTCGTGGAGTGAGCGTTCCGCAATATTGGTCCCTTCCAGTATCGTCAACCGTTTCAAGCCGTGGAACGCGCCCCATCGCATACTGGCTGTGGAACATGCGGTCCCTCCATGTTCCGGCGCATGCACCGCCCGAGAGTCGCACTGCATTCGTGGAATCACTGTGGATATGGCCAAAGAAGCTGTCCTAGAGCAGCTTCGGAAAGCTACGCCTTTGTTCAACGGAAGTAGCAGGTGAAAACGAAGGTATTTCACGTCATCACGAAGTTGGAATTGGGAGGGGCGCAGAAGGTCACTCTCCTGACACTGGAGCGCTTGCCACGCGATCAGTATGAGGTGGGGCTCGTCACCGCACCCGAAGGTCTGCTCGTCGAGTGGGCAAACCGGATTCCGGATATCCATCGAGTTTGGATTCCAACGTTAGTTCGTGAAGTGCGGCCACTGAAGGACGCTCTGGCATTCTTGAAACTGTGGAACCTGTTTCGCCGTGAGCGGCCTCAAGTCGTACATACGCACAGCTCAAAAGCCGGCATTCTGGGGCGCTGGGCCGCGCGGCTGGCTGGAGTTCCCGTCATTTTTCATACTGCACACGGATTCGGTTTCAATGATTTTCAACGGCCTCTGGTTCGGAACTTCTATCTCTGGATGGAGCGCATGACCACAAAAGTCACGACAAAGCTTGTCGTGGTTTCGTACGCGAATGCCGACAAAGGAGAAAGGAGTGGAATCTTCGAGAGAAAAGATTGGGTCCTGTGCCGGGACGCGATCTCTGTCGAACAATTCATGCAGCCCGGCCCACGGCGCCGCAAGCTCGGCGAGTGGAACATCCCGGAGAACAAAGTAGTCGTCGGAATGGTTGCGTGCTTCAAACCGCAGAAATCGCCGATTGATTTCGTCGATATTGCCGCTCGGGTTCTCGGAGAAAACAGTGACGCACACTTCGTGATGGCGGGCGACGGAGAGTTGCGGCCCGCAATCGAAGCACGAATACGCAAACACGGCATCCGTGAACACATGACGCTGCTTGGCTGGCAGAGTGACATGCCGGAGGTCTATCGCAACCTGGACCTTGTCGTCTTGACGTCACTGTGGGAAGGTTTACCGTGCGTCTTTTCCGAAGCGATGGCGTGCGCTCTTCCGATCGTTGCAACAAATGTGGACGGCGCTCGGGAGGCGATTCTGGAT
>QHXC01000071.1 GCA_003222815.1 Acidobacteriota bacterium
TACTACCTCCAGATCGGTTTGAACCTTTTCGCCTTTATTGAGCGAGTGCAACATGGTGCTGCGTGGAAAATTCGTGGAATAAATTTCAGCGGAGTCGCTGGATACCGTTGCCCAAGAACCATTCTCCGCACCATCCGAAGGCGGGGTCTCAAGGTTTTGCCCACCCGTTTGTGTTCGGGCTTTGCTGGGCTTCAGCGGCGAAGGACCTCGGAGCGCTTTCCTGTGGGCTGGCTTCCGTGCTGTGCCGGAGACCGGTAGCCGGATCGGATCCTTTACTGGCTTGTTGATCTCACTCTCGTTTGCCGAGAGGCCAGAAGTTGTGATGGATTTCAGCGGCATGGTCAAGACCATCACGAAAATTACGGCTGAACCTATTGTGAGGAGGATAAGAAAACGGCCCATGGTTTACAGCTCCCTCTGAGCAAATTCCCAGAAACGGTATCTTTCAAAACGGACTTTAGTGTCACATGATGCAGCACCAGGTGACAAAAGCCCATCGATCGAATGTGCTATTCCTGGGCTAAGCAAGACGGTACCTGATGCTGGCTCAATTGTTCGATTATCAGTCCTGCCGCGTGCGTGTATCTTCGCAACACGCAAATGGAAGCGTACAGGAGGACCGATGATGAAGATGATCGAGCTAGGGACCGCGAATATCCTCGCTATAATGGCGGGCACGACAGACTGGAGCAGCAAAAAGGTTGGAGCGACGACGCCGTTCTCAGGAATGGCCGAGAGCCTCGCAGGTATCGAAGGCTACCTCGATCGTTTCCTTGGCGTTTCCGCCACATCCGCCCAGGTTCCCGTATTTTTCTTTGTGGCGATTTTCCTGGCAACGTTCGGATCGATCCTCTTTATGGCCCTTATATTTTCGGCACGATCGCAGCCTGGGCGGTCTCGGTCATCGGGCGACTAGCAAAAAAACCTTTAGGGGCGCCTAATGCGGGTGTCGCAAGATAGCGACCATGATGAGCAGCAGGCCCATGGTCGCGAGTGTGAAGAGAAGGAGGATCGTTCCACAGGCGTTGACCGCGAACTGGACCGATCTTCTGATTAGCATATTTACCTCGCAATGTGATCCGCCGCCGCATGGCAATGTCGACTCCATGCGGAAGCGCAGGAAATCTGTAAACGGATTCTAGTCCGTCCGGCCGAAACGGAAAATTGGACCTAAGTACGGGGGCGGAAAGTGCCTCAGTTCAGGAGCAACACGACGGTCAGGCGCTCGAGGGTTGACGGCCCGCCGTGCGTAAAGCCGCTTCCGTCAGGGGCAAGCCGAAAACCGTGGTCGCCGAAGATGAGCACAGGCAGCGTGGGATCGAGACGCGGGACCAGTCTTTTGAATGCGATTTCCAACTCTGCCCGCGCCAGCCGGGCGAGGTCTCCCAGACTGAGGTTGCGCTGATGGATAAGGTGATCGACAACATCGATCTTTTCGAAGGCCTTCCTGAATTCCTGCGCGATCATCGTCAGGTAGAACGCCTCCGTCGAGGTTCTCTGCGAGACGAAAGCAAACTCCAATGACCGTAGCTGCCGTGGTGCAAGGCAGCCGGGCAGCACGCGACGCACTGTATCGGCGAGGGGCAGTCCCAGGCAGTCGACCACGACCCACTGAGCGTCGAGACGCGCGCGCAATTTCACTTCGAGACTCTCTGGTGGAACAGCCAGTTCCGTCCTGGCCAGTCGATCGAGCATTGCGAGCCAGGGTTCCGGCCGCAATTTCATGAATCGCTCGTGCTCGGCGTAGACGCACTCGATTTTCGCGGCCAGTTGATCCACCTCGCCCGGCGGCTGTGGGTTGAGAAGTTCCCTGGCTGCAGCCACCGCACGGCTGTCGCGCGTGTTTTCGGGCGCACGCACCAGCCCGTTGAGCATCATGTCCAGCACGCGCTGGACGGCCTCTTCGCCCAGTTGCATATCCTCGAGCTTCCGCAGGCTTGCTTCGCCGATCCATCGTGGATCGATCAGCTCCGCGCCGAGCGCCTGCTCGGCGCGCGAAAAGGCTGGCGGCAGCGGATGTCCCTGGCCGAGCGCCTGCTCATAGCACCAGGCCAGGAGGTCCCGCTTCAGGGGCTGGTTCTCGCTGGAAGGGCTGCCGGCGCGGCGAACAGTGATGCGGGATCCGGCGCGGTCGAAGAATTGTTCCAGGGCTCTCATCAAATCCGGCTTTTCCCAAACCCGCTCTCCGAGAAATTCCAGCAGCGCTTCGGCGCGCACGGGCTTCACCAGTTCCAGGCCGGAGAGGTGCTGATCGAAAAGCGACAGGTTTTCCACCTCGGGGTAGTCGCTCTTGCCCTCGAGGTATGAAAGCGCCGGTGTGGTCACTTCCAAGCCCTGATTCACCCATTCACGCACCTTGGACTTCACCCGGTCCTGCTGGAAAAACAAACCGATTTCGGTTTCCAGCCGCTGACAGGCAGTCTCGAAGCGCCGCAACGTTTCCGATAGAGGGCTGTCCGCGCCGTCAAAACCGCAGCGGCAGATAGGTTGGAATTCCAGCGACGCCAACCCGGGGCACCGCTGGGTTTTAGCCTGTGCGATCAACGTCTCCACTTCCCGCGCCAGCCCATCCACCATCACATGCCTGCTCCGTGCGATTCCTGGAGTCCGGTAGGACCAAATCGGGTGGCGGCTCGCGTCGCTCTGCCACTGCTCATGCCGCTGGCGGTACCACTGCTGATGGCTTTGGTAGAGCGCCAGCGCGCCGTCGAGCCAGGCCTGGAGCGCTTCGGGCTGCGATAACGGCGGGACCGGTTGCATCGCTTCCAGCCGCGTCACGATATCCGGATTAACCGAGCGGGCAATGGCAGGATCGCTGAACAGATGGCGGAGACGCTGCGTCTCCCGCAACAGCCGTTCGAAGCGTTGAGGCAGTGACGCCAGATCGTTCGCCTCACCGACGAACCGTCGGGCCGAGCCGATGGCCAGCTCGAAATGCTGGAATCCCTGCAGTTCGTGATCTCCTTTTTCCAGCGCGAGCCATTTGGAGATGAGCGTCTCCACCTGGGATACCACATCGCCTGCCTCGCCGTAGTCCTTCAGCTTCGTAACAAAACCGCTCATCTGGTCCCTCTGACCGCGGCCGTATTTACGCAACTGCTCCACGGCTCGCTTCTGAGCCAGAACGCTCCATTGCCTGGGCACTGGAATTCGAAAGCCTTCGCACAGGATCTGCAGATTGCGCAGTTGGTTCAGACTGAGGGCATGGCCGGGCAGGATCCTGTCGTATTGCAGGGGACTGCTCAGGGTGTCGTAGATCTCGCGATACGAGTGCTCTCCTTTAACGATGTCCAGCTCGCCTTGAATTAAAAGAACCAGCAACAGCAGTTGAATCTGATCGGGAACCAGACCGTAAACGGGGGCGCTCAGATGTTCATAGACGCGTGTGGGACTGGGGTGATGATCGAGAATCGGAGAGAGAAGCCGGACAAGCTCATTGTTGTCGAGCTTCGGGCTCATGACATATTCCGATCCTTTTCGCTGCATGAGACCCATCGGGACCAGATAGGCCTCGCGGATCAACTTCACGAAGTCAGGGGCATCCTGTGCGCCGAGGTCGTGTTCCGATACGAACTTCATGAATTGGCGATAGGCTTCTTTCGGCAGAGGCCCGAATCCCGGGGCAAAACGTTCGAACAACGGATAGGTTTGCCGGAGCAGCCATTCGCTGTATGTGTTCAGCCATCCGCTGTGGCCCCCATGCAGCGAGGACAGGGAGTGAAGCGGCGGCTGGGCCTTCGCGCCCGTAGGGTCGGCGACCGTTGCTTCGATATAGGCTGTCCGGATGATGGACGAGAACCAGGGACTGCGCGAGGCGATGCGCTCCTGGATTCGGCTCAACACGCGCGCCGGCAGGGGTCGATCTTTCAAGTGATGCAAGGCGGCCAGCTCAAGAATGTCGGGATTGGGCTCGATCGGGTTGGGAAGAATCCTGGTGCAGGCGCCGGCGGCCAGTGGACCCCACGGCAAGCCGATCTGCAGCGCCAGTTGGGCCGGGCCCTTCTGTTCCGGAG
>QHXC01000072.1 GCA_003222815.1 Acidobacteriota bacterium
CGCGACTAACGCTTAGCCGAAACGTTGTCGCAATATGTAGTCGCGGGCTTTAGCCCGCGTTTGTACCCATCTTCAACTGCCGTTTCTAAGTTGACACTTCAGATCGGACGCACCTAGAATCCTACCCAATTTCGAGGAGGCTAGAACCGGAGGCTTATGCGCGTAGGAAAAAACAAAGGTAGAAGGGTGATCTTTGGGGCGGCAATGGCGATCGCGATGGCCATCCTGGGTTCGTCCGGAGCAGGACGGCTGGAAAACCCAACGGGCTCTGCTCGATTGGTTTCCATTGAGGAATTGCCGGATGTTGGCGACATGTGCTTGTGGGAGCCCGAAAGCGCCAATTCCAATGGGATTGCCTCGTTGCCGGAGAACAATCTGTTTGCGGCGTTGGGGGAGAGGCCGGTATATGCCGCCTCACAGAGCACCGGCCAGACGGTCGAAGTGACTCGTCCCCCGGTCCGCTACATCCGGGATTTGGACCCGATTTACAGCTACGTGGCTGTCGATACCCGGCGCAACGAAGTATTCATGCAGGACGCGAACACGTGGACCATCCGGGTGTTTAACCGGCAGGACAACACACCGCCCAGCGCCAACCGGACCGAACCCAAGCGAGTGATCGGGGGCCCGAAGACCGATATCCAGTTCAACACCTGCATTTACGTTGACCCGAAGAACGGGGACATTTATACGGTCGAGAACGACATCGGAGACAGCATCGTTGTGTTTGCGGAGGATGTCGAAGGAGATGTGGCGCCTATCCGTAAGTTGAACGTGACCCATCGGGCCTACGCCATGGCCGTCGATGAAGACAAGGAGGAGTTGTATGTTGCCGTGCAGTATCCTCCCCAGGTCCAGATCTATCGGAAGACGGCCTCCGGAAATGAGAAGCCGCTGCGCCTGCTGCAAGGGGAAAGCACTCGGCTGTCGGACTCCCACGGCATTGCCATTGATACGAAGAACAAGCTGCTGTTCGTCAATAACTGGGGCAATATCAGCGACTACAAGATTGCAGGTTCTGGCCGGTACGAGCAACCTTCGATTTCGATCTATCCACTCGACGCAAACGGAGACACTTCTCCGGTGCGCGTGATTCAAGGTCCCAAGACCCAGTTGAATTGGCCCGGGACGATGTCTTTAGATCCAGAGACGGGGGATCTGTATGTCGCCAACGATATCGGCAATTCGATCCTCGTCTTCCGTGAGACCGATCAGGGCGACGTGGCGCCGAGGCGAGTTTTAAAAGGAAACGCGACTGGCCTGAGTAGCCCTACGGGTGTGTTTGTCGATGGGAAGAATAAAGAGCTGTGGGTCGCCAATATGGGTAACTCGTCGGCGACCGTTTATCCGCTGGGGACGAACGGAAATGTGACGCCCCTACGGACGATCCGCAGCGCACCGTTGGGCAAGGTGTCGCTTAAATTCGGCAAGACCCAGGCCCTGGTCTATGACAGCAAACGGGAACAGATACTGGTGCCCAACTGAGTGGTTCATCCGCAGATTGCGGCCTTCGCCAGGTTGGCGAAGGACAATACGCCGCCCGTTCGAACGATCGCAGGTCAAAAGACAAAGATCAGCCGGACGATGCATGGTTTTGGATATGACGCGATTCACGATGAAATTGTCGTGAATAGCGCTCTGGCACAGTCGATTCTCACATTCCGGGGAGGGGCCAACGGAGAGGAACCGCCCATTCGGGTCATCCAGGGGCCGCATACTAAAATAATCGGCACGGCTTACGCCGCTAACGATAAGGTAGGCATCGATCCGGCGAACAATGAGATCCTTCTTCCTACCGGCACAGGTGGAGGGGGAGGCCGAGGCGGCGATAACGGTACTGTTCCGAATGCCATTCTGGTATTTGCGCGGGAAGCGAACGGAGACGTCGCGCCCAAGCGAATTCTCAGCGGGCCCGACACGCAAATTCGAGGCGTTGCCTCTGTAGCTGTGGATCCGGTCCGTAATCTCCTGTTCGCCAACGTCGCCGGCAAGATGCTGATTTTTGACCGTACCGCCAGCGGAAATACGAAACCAAAAGCGGTGATTACCGGGCCCAAGAGCAGCATGGGGAATATCAGCACCATCCAGACCTATCCGCCGAAGGGCTTGATTATCGGCGCTTGCACGGGGGGAGCTATTTGCGCCTGGAGCGTCAACGATAATGGGGACGTCCCTCCCCGCTACAAAATCCCGGCTGAACAGCTCATCTCATACACGATATTCGGAGTCGCCCTGGATCCCGTTCATAAAGAGATCATCCTGCCCGCAGCAGGACACAGGATGCCGCGCCCGCCCAGCGGCCTGATGAATGCGGCTGTCACGTTTTCCTGGCCGGAGATATTCGAGTGACCAGCTGACGCGGCTAGACTTGCAGAGTCTTCGTGCGGCCCCATGTGCAATGCGGTCAGTTGCGCATCAGGATGACGTCGTAATAACTCTGAATCATTCCCGTATCAAAGGCGGAGACGAGATCGCGAATGGAGAATAGGAGCGTGTCCCAGCGGAAACCGATCCGAAACTGAGGGGAAGCCGTGTATCCGCCGTTGCCGTTGTTGATGAGTGGGCGAATGAACACGCTTTTCGAGTCCAGCGGAAGCACGGAAACGTTCGTATAAAAACTCTTCCAATCATCTGCACTCATGAATAGGTATTGCTCGACGTTCGATGTATAGAATGCGGTGACGGTCGTATTGTGCTCCATCAGATAGCCACCAACCGACCGGATGGCTTTCGGACCCGCGAAGTCTCCGACCAGCGGTACTATCAAATTATTCTTTTCGAGTTGCTGTAACGTCGCGAAATTTTCTTCGGTGGCGAGATAGCTTCGCTGTTGGCCCTGTTCGTCGGTGTCTGTCATGAGCTCTTCATACGTCGGCAGGATCCGTACAGCTCCGCGACGGATTGTCTGGTTTGGGCCGGGGTACCCCAGGTTTCGCCCGCCAATATAGAACGCTCTAAACACATACTCCAGGTTGCGCTCATCCTCGGTCGTTAATTGGAATCCATGGCCCTTGACCAACCGGTCCTTGATCGCTTCGAGGTTATTCTCAAACAACTCCGGATCGCCCTCAATCCCGAGAAGGGCATCAAACAACTCGGCGACGCTGGAATCCTTACCCGCATCCGCCCGCAGCGGACGCGAAAACAAACGCGATAGAAACTCTGCGCGATCTGCTGAAAGCTCAATCAGGGCCTTGTACATCAGGTGTTCGATCATGTTCTGGCGGCGGATATCGATGATGAAAGCGATCTTCGGCTTCAGCGCGACGATGTAGGTAAAGTTCTGCTCCGGCCCGACTCCGAGGTACGCACCGCTGGCCTTTCGATCTTGTGTGAGGTCGGAGAGCACATATTGGGTTGCGAGCTCGTTTGAAACAAAATTGTCCGAAACAAAGCGTCCGCCCGGCTCGGAAAAATCGGTCACCACCTTCCAGAATGCCTCATCGCTAAGTCGAGCCGGTAGCTCTTGGGCAGACCACGCAATGCCCAGGAGAAGGCAGAGCGCCAAAACGACTGCGAAACGGATACGATGTTCAGTCATGGTTTGGGAAGTCTACCGCGTATGACGAACATAAGAAAACAACAGAAGGAACATTTGCTAGTGGTCGAGTTTGGAACAAGGTTGCCGAAGTGCCCTGGTAAGCCCGCGACAGCCTTGACTATCGAAATGAGTCAGGTGTAGGTTGCTTGTCAGTTACTCGAGTTGCAGGATGGGAATCTTCGCAAGCGAACGAGCAGGATGAAAAGGAGGTTTCAGATGAAACGCTGGTTTCTCGCTTCAACGGCTGTTCTGGCGGTCGTGCTCACGCTCGTGTCGTTGGCGTCGATGCCCGCCGCTGCTCAGGCCTCGAAGGCCGCAGCGAAGGCCTGGAATCCGCCGCGTACGGCGTATGGCCAGCCGGACCTGCAGGGAATATGGAACTACTCCACGCTCACCCCGCTAGAACGCCCTCTTGAGCTCGCGGGGAAAGCGGTTTTATCGGAGGAAGAAGCTGCCGAATTCGAAA
>QHXC01000376.1 GCA_003222815.1 Acidobacteriota bacterium
AGATCCTCCAGGTCTATTTGCGCGGTTCGATCTATCAGGCAGCAGTGAGCGAGATTTACAACTGCGATATTTCTGGCGCTGAACTCGTCCCGCGCTTCGCGATTCTGGATCCCATGCTGGAGCAGCTGGCGGTCGCGATCACAACGGCACTTCGGGAGGGCACTGCTGAGGATGGGCTCTACATCGACACGATTGCGCAAATGATGGCGGTGCATCTGGCCCGTCTGCATTCTTCGCGCTCGCGTCCAGGCCGCATGCCGCTGGTACAGACAATCTCGGGGTGGCGGATGCGCCGTGTGATCGAGTACATCGAAGAGAATCTGGATGGGGATCTCAGCCTGCAAGCCATGGCTGCCGAAGTGGATATCAGTCCTATTTACCTTGCCCGCGCTTTTAAAGCAGCTATCGGCCAGTCACCGCATCGATATGTACTTGCTCGGCGCGTCGAAAGAGCCAAGGAACTTCTGAGAAATACAGAGATGCCGGTGGTGGATGTGGCGCTCTCGGCAGGCTTCTCCTCGCAGAGCCACCTTTCTTATTGGTTTCAGCGCTACGTCGGGGTCTCTCCTGCAGCCTACCGGCAGCGCCGGTCCGGGTGAACTTGCCGTTCACTCCGGCTTCTTCACCGGCCACAGTTTGAAGAACTCCGCATGGAAGATGAGAAACGGGAAGGTCACGCTCAGTAGCGACGAGGCGAGCCAAACTTCGAAATCGTAAGCCGGCGGGCCGGCACTGAGCGTCCCGGTCACGCTCGGGGCCAGAGCGCCGTACACCTGCGCCAGCGCGGTTCCGATGAGAGCAGCGGCAATCGCGTTCAAAACACCCTTTGCCGGTTGATGCAGTTTTGCAAACAGCGATCCCTGAAGCATGTTCAACACGATGATCGTTCCAAATATGAATGGCACAGGAAAGCGCACAAGGAATGCCATGACATCCATTCCCGCCATCGTTACGCCCAAGTAGAAGACAACACCGCCGATGACGAGAGCGACGGCGGTCCACACCAGGCCCAGCACCGGTTGCTTCATTATCGCGGGAAACTTCGTGAGTGGCCACAGATCGAAGTGGAGCATCAGGAACATTCCTCCGAGCGCTGTGACGTAGAACACGAGAGCGTTCAAAGCATTGAACATTCCGTGCGGATCCAACGACGGCACATAGACGGGTGCGCCCTGCATGAAACCGTAATCGAAGAAGATGCGGAACAGAAGGTAATTGACGGCATAGCACGCGGCCAACAACGTAAGGCCCGCCGCCACCGCGTTCTTGATCAGAAGTTTGAAAGGGTAACCACCCCATATGATGCTGCCAAAGAACGTGACGACCACGGACACGATCGTGCACTGGGCAAGCATTGGCGTCGGCGGATTGACGCCGCCGCCGGCTATTTCCATGTAAAGCGGCGCGACAATTACTCCCGCCGCCAACGTGATCAGCGTGAGCAGAACACCTTTTGCAGGCTGACTGCGTTCCGCAGCGAAATCGGGATGACGACATCCCCATATGACGACGACGATGATCTGCATCGGAATAACGCAGAGGAGAAAATAGGAAACCCATCCGGTAAATGCCGCAAAGTCAAAAAGCGAGATGAATTCGAGGGCGATCGCAATGACAATTGCTGTCGCAACGATTCCGGCGGCCGGTTGTTTCAAATTGAGCACGGTATTCTCCTAAACGTTTGCAGTTGGGATTTCAGCGCGGCGCGCATGATACGCCTCTCGTTGACGACGGACTTTTCCCATGGTACGCGTTCTCGAGCAACTGCCGGACGCTGTCGTACTCCACGGGCCGCGGGTTGTAATAAGGATTTTCGGCGACGAGTTTCGCCGCCCGATCCAGTCCTTCGTAGGGCATCCCAATGTCCTTCAGCGCGGTGGGGGCGCCAATGCGCACGACGAGGTCGTAAATTCCCTGCGCCGCGTCTTGTGCTCCCAGCGCTTCGGCTATCGTATGCATCGCTTCTGGGGTGGCTTCCCGATTGAAAGCTGCGGCGTGCGGCAGGACGATGGTGTGAACATTGGCATGAGGCAGATTGAACGTGCCTCCGAGGACGTGGCTGATGTTGTGGTGGACGGCCATGCCAACCGTCCCAAGTACGACTCCCGCCAGCCACGCTCCGTAGAGCGCATCCGAGCGCGCGTCGAGGTTTGCGGGTTCGCGGACGACTACCGGCAGTGACCTTGCAAGCGCGCGGATTCCTTCGGCCGCCAAGAGTGTCATGATCGGATTGGCGTTCTTTGCATAGAGTCCCTCGACGCAATGAGCGATCGCATTCATGCCGGAAGGGCCCGAGATACTCGGTGGAAGCGATACCGTCAAAGCTGGATCGTAAAGCACGGTCTTCGGCAGCACCTTTCGGTCGCGCACGCCTTTCTTTACGCCGCCCTCGGTGTAACCGTAGAATGGTGTCACCTCCGAACCGCCATACGTCGTGGGCACCGCTAGGACAGGTATTCCACGATCAAGCGCAACAGCCTTGCTGAGGTCAATAGCGGAACCTCCACCAATCGCAATGCAGCAGTCGGCGTCGTGCCGCTTTGCGGCTTCGCGCGCGGCTCTTACCGTCTCGATGGGCAGGTGCATCACCGCTTCAGCATGTAGCGCTGGAGTCATATTGAGAAGGCTCCGCGCCGCTTCATCGGCGTATTTGCGGCGCCCTGGCGTCGCAATAAATATAGGTCTTCGCGCGTCGAGCCGCTGCACTTCTTCGCCCAGACGTTGGGAAACCCCAACACCGAAAATGATCCGGGCGGCGGGCTGATCGTAGAGAAAGTCTTTCATTAATTCCTCGGCTCTAAGGGCTTGCGCAAAAATAACTTGGCGGAATGCCCGATCGGGATCTGGCCAATGTTCAATTCCCAATGCTCAATTCTTATCGGACGAATTATCCTGGCTGCGAATTCAATTGAGTCGTTCTTCGAATTGGTCCGACAGTGCGATCTTATCTTGCATCCGGCGAACGAATCGCAATCCGAAATCCACCTCGGCCTGAGAATTGCCCATTGGGAATTGCCCATTGGTCAGATCCTGGGACTGAGGCGGAGCAGTGGATACTGCCAAATTATTTTTGCCTTCTTTGGGAAGGCCGTCTTGAACGTGCGCTACTCCACCCCAAACGCCAGGAGCACGTTTCCCGGTTTCGAGCTGCTGGTCACGTAGTAGCCCGATCCAACAAAGACCATTCCGCCTGCCACAACCGGTCCAGCCGCGCTGATCGAGCCGCCCTTTGCGGGAACCTTATTTACCGTAGTGAATTCCTGGTCGGTATCGAATTCCCATAGCTGGTGCCCGTCCAAGATTGCGAGCGCGTGCAGCTTTCCGTCCGAGCCGCCGAGAAAGACGACGCCAGGAACAACCGACGGCGCGGCGGCGTGGGAGACGCGGGCACCGCCAGTCACGATGGGGTTGAACCAGGCGCGGTCACCCGTGGCCAACTGAATCGCAGCCATTCCACCGGCGTTGAATCCGTAATATCCCTTCTGATCGTCCGCTGCTCCGCCCCAGACAATTCCATCGAGGCGGCCGCGATTCTCGGATATTTTCTTCTTCCACACGACCGTTCCCTCACGGTCAGGGTCGACTGCGAGGACATATCCGTCTTTCGTTCCTGCCAGCAGAAGTCTCTTGCCGCCTGCCATTGTTTTCAAAATTGGCGAATTGCCGATATCAAGGTCGGGACCCTGTTTCTCCGGGCAGTTTTCAGTCTTGGGGTTGCAGCCTCCCATGAACGCATCGCCAACTTCGGCCTGTTGGACCCACAGAATCTTTCCGGTGTTCATGTCCAGCGCCATGATCGCGTCGGACGTATTGGCAGCCGGTTCGGTTTCGGCGTCGCCGGTCCCGACATAAACAGCCTTGCGCACTGGATCTACAGTCGGCGAATTCCAAACTGAACCTCCGGCCGGCGCAAAGAGCGGAATGCCCTTAGAATTCTTTCCCCGCTGCTTTGGTGTCTCAGGGATGACGTAGGTCTTCCAGATCTGCTTGCCTGTATTCGCATCCAACGCAACGACACTGCCACGAGATGAACAGCACGGATAATCCAACGTGCCGCCCCGAAATTCCTCCGACGATGAGACGGATACATATAGCCGGCCGTCGTAAAGCTTGGGAGATCCAGTGATTCGTGCGATCCAGTGTTCCTCGACGCGAGTTTTCCAGAGCGGCGCGCCGCTTTGCGCGTCAACTGCATGCACGTAGGCTTTGGCGTCTCCGACGTACACGGCATATTTCGTGGCTCCATGTCCTTTGATCGGACCGACGCTTACCGAATTGCGTGCCAGAGTTTTGGTTTCATAAGACCAATAGACACAGCCTGTCTTTGCATCGAGCGAATAAAGGTAACCAATGTCAGTACTCACGAATACGCGTCCGGAGGCAACAGTGGGCTGGCCATGCGCGGTCACGCCGGTGGGATAACCGAAGGCCCATTTCAGTTTCAGTCGTGGTATCTTCGGCATGTTCTTTGCATCGCCCGCTGGAGAGCTGCCGATCGTGCGACCACCCATGAACTCTGCCGTTACTCGTTTCTGGTCATCGGTCAGACCCAGTTGTTCGTGCGCTTTGGGCATTTTGGTGGCGAGCGACGCATAGATGGCTTCCGGCGTGAAGAGTCGAATAGCAAAAGGATCGGGTTTTTGTGGCGTGTTGGGATTTCCATGGCACGCGAAGCAACGCGTCTGGAAGATCGCAACGCCGTCTTCGGTCCCCGCCCGTGCGGGTGGTTGGGGTTGTTGCTGTGCACCCTGCGCGTGGACGGCCAGGAGGATTGCGGCTAATGCGAACATGATAATGCCGTATCGACTGCTCATTGGTTCACTCCTTTAGGGGCGATCTCGAAAAGGAAAACCGATTCCCCTCCTTGCGGCTTTGCACAAAAACTCACTTGCGCTTTTCTGAACATCGCCGATTCGCATTCGCCGATCGCCAATGTCTAACAGCCATGTGCAATCAGCCAAAGCAATTGCTGAGGGTATTGCACATCTTTGTTGCGTACCTGACGATTGGCGATTTCAGATCTAGCAGCCACCCCTCCTGTGCCAGGAGGGGAATACGTTTGTTCCAAGTCATCCGAGTTATCCGCGGCTAGATTTTACGCATGTTGAGGCAATATAGTAAATCGGGAGGCATCGATGAAGAGAGTTCAGGGGATATGTTTATTCGTTGCTCTGGCTGTTGTGCTGAGCGGCATTCCGGCGATAGGGCAGGCGGCACTTCGCGGGCTTTCCGAAAAGGGGAAGGCCGAGATTGACGGTCTTTTCCAACGTGCCGTTCAGCAAGGAATCGTTCCGGGAGTGGTGGCTATTGTTGCCGATAAAGACAAGGTTCTGTACGCGGGCGCCTTCGGATTGAAGGACGTTGCGAATCGCAAGGCGATGCAGAAGGATTCGATCTTCCGGATTGCCTCGATGACGAAGCCGGTCACTTCGGTTGCCGTGATAATGCTCCAGGAGCAGGGAAAACTTAAAGTAGACGATCCGGTGTCGAAGTACCTTCCGGCATATAAGGATCGTGAAGTCATCGCGACCTTCAACGAGAAAGACGGGACCTATACCACGAAGAAAGCAACGAAGGAAATCCTGATTCGACATCTTCTGACCAATACGTCCGGCTTCGCATATGCGTTTTCAAACTACACGGTGAATCAACTGCAGGACAAGACCGGCAAACAGCCGGAAGAACTCCCGCTGCTTTACGAGCCGGGTACCCAATGGACTTATTCCGGAAGTACGAAGATCCTCGGACAAGTGGTCGAGCAACTAAGCGGCGTTCATCTGGATGAGTTTTTCAGTGCCCGGATATTCAAGCCGCTCGGCATGCAGGAGACGTTCTATATAGTTCCCGGCGACAAGCGCGATCGAGTGGTGACGGCTCACAGCAGACAAAACGGTGCACTGGTGGAGACGCCCAATCCGGAGAGGATTGCAGCGCCTGTCGCCGGCGACGGTGGTCTGAATTCCACTGCGTCGGACTATATCCAATTTCTGCAGATGCTCTTGAACGAAGGCACGTGGCATGGCACGACGCTTCTGAGCAAAGAATCCGTTCAATCCATGACGAAAAACCAGATCGGCCAGGTTGTCGTCCAGACCCAGCCGGGAGCGATTCCAGCTCGATCCAATCCATTCCCCCTCGGAGCCGGCCGCGACAAGTTCGGCTTTGGGTTTCAGATCACGGCCTCGAACGAGGAGAATCCGAATCTGCGTGCACCGGGGAGCTACACCTGGGCGGGCATTTACAATACCCATTTTTGGGTCGATCCGAAGCGGCAGATTGCGGCGGTGATCCTGATGCAGGTCTTACCGTTCTACGATGACGGATGCATCAAGCTCTATCAGGGCTTCGAAGAGGCAATCGGCCGCAATTTGCATTAAGAGGCGGGACGACCACCGCGTTGCCGCAGGCTGTCGAGGCTCCACGACCCTCCGCCGGCCGCCACAAAATAGAGGAACAAGAAGCAATACGTCACCGTGATTTCTCCCCCATTGAGAAGCGGCCAGACGTTTTGCGGGAGGTGAGTTCTGAGATAGGCCGCCGCCATCTCACCGCAGAGAAGAAACGCGATGGGACGCGTAAACAGGCCAAGAAGCAGAAACGGCCCGAAAACCATCTCAATGATCCCCGCGATTCCTAACACGGACGATAATGGAAAGCCGGGGAAGGGTGTGACGCTCGGAACACCGAATACCTTCTGCGTACCATGCGAGATGAAATTCACAGCCACAACCATTCTCAAGATGCTGAGCAGCCGCGGCGCCCAGATCGGGAAAAGCGCGTTTGGATTAGACATAGGGCCTACCATAGCATGAGCCGCTTATTGGTTCCCAAAGACCCTCTCGCGCAGGCGTTCGAAACGCAGGTCTTTCCGAAGAGGATCCATCTTCGGATCGACGTCCAGCAGACAAAATGTTGTGGAATTTTCGTCGCAGGCGCGTTCCAGTTCCTGGAAGGCCAGATTCCGTTCTCCCAGCGCGTCGTACAGCAAGGCTACAAAATAGGCATTCACGTATTCGGTTTCGCGAATCCTTTCTATTTCTCCGAGAATGTCGCCAGCCTCACTTTGCCGCCCGTTCCTGGCGAGGCATCTGGCTTCAAGGGCCCAGAGCCAGTAGAGATCCGGTGACGTTGTGAATGCCAGCCTGTATTCTCGGAGTGCCTCGTCAATCCGGCCCGAGTATTCCAATGCTTCAGCATAATAGCAGCGGCCGAGTTGGATATATGGATGCAGCTCTACGGCCTTCCGTCCGCAAGCTACCGCCGAATCGAAGTCGCGGCCGAAATATCGCACGGAAACCTCTGCCACCGGCAACAACGGCCAGAGAGGATCGATCTTGTCTCCTTGAGCCAAGACGTTGAGGGCGTCAGTGAAGCGTCCGAGGCTGACATACAAGTTTGAGAGACCGACGTAGACCGTGCTTAAGGTCGGTTTCTCTCGGCGGGCTTGAAGGAGCTCCGATTCCGCCTCGGCGAATTTTCGTTCGAAGAAATGTAATCCATGAGCGCGATACGACCGCAATTCCGGCGTCAAGCCACTCAATGCCACAGCACGGCTGTGGGTATCCAGGAAAAGTTCATACATCTGGCGCGGCGGCCGCATCCCGTAGGATCCGAGCATCAAGTAGGAGACAGCGAGTCCCTCGTACGCCCGAAAATCCGCGGCATCTTTCAAAACAGCCTGTCGAAAGCATGCGGCCGCTTTTTCGAAACCTTCGCGGGTGCGGCGGTTCCAGAAGTGCCAGCCTTTCCGGACGAGGTCTTCCGATTTCGGCACTTCCAGACGGTAGCCTAGCTTCGGACGATGGCTGATCCATGAGCCAAATTCGTGCAAAACTTTTTTGACCTCTCCCACAGTCACATCCACCGTATGTCTGGAGACCACGAAGCCGCCCCAAGCTTCGGCGATCATCCGCTCGTAATCTACGTATTGCCCTTTGTTTTGGATTAAGGTCTTGAAGGCACGGAATGCCTGTGGTCTCAAGTCCAGCTCAACGCCATCTCGCAGCAGCGTACCCGTGGACAGCTCTACGGAGAACGGCCCAATTTCGATTTCCTGTACGGTCGAGCGCATGGAGTCTGCGAATTATATCCTAAAGTTTTTGATGTTTTTTTGATTTCCAATCGGTTCCCTGTGGAGTTAAAGTCGCGCTACCTACAGCTTCATGGCGCAAATGCGGATATGTGTATAGCTAGCGGTGCGAACTCCACAATCGTGCGGCTGTTGCAATGGGATGAAGAATAGGAGGTCGAAGAAAATGACGTCGAAAAAAATCGTGTTTTTAGCGGTCGTTCTTGCGCTGGTGCTGTCTGCTCCGGCACTCTGGGCTCAGTCGGCGAGCACGTCCGCGCTGACCGGGACCGTGACCGATCCCACGGGGGCCGTGCTTCCGGGTGTCACCGTGACCGCGACGGCCGTCGCGACCAATCAATCCCGGACCGTGGTCACAACCGAGAGCGGCGTGTATCGCATTCCGCTGCTCGATCCGGGTTCGTATCGGGTGCGGTTTGGCTTACCCGGGTTTAAAACGTCCGAAGTCACTGATATTAACCTGGCCGTCACGGAAACCTCCGTTCTCAACCGCACCTTGGAACTCGGTGCTGCCAGTGAAGAGGTGACAGTGGAAGCCACCGTCGAAGCACTCCAGACCGCGACTTCGACATTAGGCACCACCGTGACCGGAAACGTGATCGGCAACCTGCCGCTCGTTTCAAGGAACTTCACTGCGGTCTTGGGAATGTCCGCGGGTGTCGCCGTCGCTGCAACGAACGGAACTGCCTTTGGCAAAGGCACGGAAAACATGAGCGTCAACGGCGCGAATCCGGAAAAGAACAACTTCCAAATGGACGGCGTTTCAATCAACAACGCGGCGGGGAACAACGAAGCCGCGGACGCGGGCCTTTACACCGGAATCGCTGTCCCCAATCCCGATGCTATTCAGGAATTCAAAATTCAAACATCGACCTACGATTCGAGCTACGGCCGGAACCCTGGAGCCAACGTCAACGTTGTAACGAGGGGCGGAAGCAACGAGTTTCATGGAACGTTGTTTGAGTTCTTCCGCAACGAAAAGCTCAACGCGAACGATTTTTTCTATAACCGTGATCGCCGTCCTGGCTCACCGGATAAGCAGATACTTCGGCAAAACCAGTTCGGCGGCTCGCTCGGCGGACCAGTTTTGAAGGACAAACTGTTTTTCTTCGGCAGCTACCAGGGTACCCGGCAGTTCAACGGCGTCGCAGCCAACGGCACGACATCGGCAACATTGTTTCCTGTACCCGATAACCGTGAGGCGGCTGATTTCGCGCAACGGTTAGCTGCAAACATGTGTGCTGGTGGTTTTACCACCAGAGGAGGATCTTTTGAAAGATTGACCGGAGAACGTGTGATCCCTCAAGGGGGATCGATTCCGATAGCCTGCGATGGTTCCAACATCAATCCCGTCGCTATCGCGCTGCTTCGCGTAAAACTACCGAATGGCAACTACTACATTCCCGGTTCCGGCATCACTCCCAATCCGAGTGCCGGCATCAGCGGTACGAGGCAGCAGCTCTTCAGCATTCCCGCCAAATACCGTGAAGACCAATACATCGGCAACGGCGATTGGATCATCAGCGCCAATCACAGTTTGCAAGCGCGGTATTTTGACGCAAGAAACCCGTACGAATATCAATTGAATGGCCAGTTGCCGGGCCGAGTTCAGACCGATGAGCGCAGCAACAAGTCGGCGCTCCTCCGGCTCACCTCTATTCTGAGTCCCGTGTTGGTGAACCAGGCCCGCGTCTCCCTCCAACGCATTATTGAAAGAGGGTCAGAGACCGTGCCTTACACGCCGCAGCAGGTCGGCATCAAGCCGCTAGTGGATATCACGTGTTGCAATGGAACGACGGGCGGCACCTATACACAGCCGCCAGTCATGACCATCCTGGGCGCATTTAATATTGGCGGTGCATTGACTCCTTCCGACGCGCCCACGACTCAAATCCAGCTCTCGGACCAACTTTCGTGGACAAAGGGATCGCATACCCTGCGTAGTGGTTTCGAGTACGAATTCGTCCGCTGGCCGCTCACGTTCGGCGGCTTGGGAAGGGGAAACCTGCAGTTGAACTCCTTCGCCGATTTCTTGATCGGTCGCGCGGGCTGTGCCCCGGCCGACGCGACGTGCAGCCCATCCAATCCTGGCAACACCACTGGTGCACTCTCCAGCAGCTTCAACCTCTGTTTGTTCTGCGTTCGTAGCGGGGTGAATGGGATCGTGCACAACTACGCGTTACGCAACGAGTATGCCTTTTTCCAGGACGACTGGACGGTGAACCGCCGTTTCACGCTGAACATTGGTGTCCGTTGGGAACGCTTCGGCCAACTCGGCGACAAGTATGGGAACCTGACGAATTTTTGGGCAGCCGATCTAAGGTCCGTTCCAATACCTCCAAGTGCGCCCAGCACCGACCCGCGTGCCTTCAGTGGATACGTAGTACCCAACAACTACGATACTCGGCCCATCTCCCAAGGAGGCCACGGTCCGATTCCTGCTGGTGTCCGGCAGTTTGATGGGAGGTTCGCATCGGAAAACCGGATTCCACTGGGCAACTTCGCTCCCAGGATTGGTTTCGCATGGCAGCCTGTAGGGGATGGCCGCTTTGTGGTGCGTGGCGGCGCCGGTATTTTCTACGACCGCGTCGGTATCAACCGGATGGTTCACGCTGTTCAGGAAGGAAGGCCATACGCCGATACTCTCACCGTGCAACACGACGTTGCGAGTTTGCAGAGCCCGTTCCAGGACCGGCCTCTGGCTTTGTTGCCCCGGTGGTACGATTTCAATCGTCTTACCGGGTCTAACTTTGATTCTCCCTACTACGACCACATCCAGACACCGCTGGTCCGCCAATACAATTTGGGTATCCAGTACGAAGTGGCGAAGTCGTATGTACTGGAAGTCGCCTACGTCGGATCCAGTGGGATCAACATTGGCGACTACAGCCACAATGTGAATGTCGCTCAGTTGGCCAGCCCGTCGAATCCGATCAACAGTATCACGACGAACACGGTTCAGAACGCCAGCGCTCGTGTGCCCTATCTGGGTTTCACACCAATTGGCCTACAAAAGAACGCGTTTGATGCGATTTACAACTACAACAGCCTGCAAACGACGATCCGCAAGCAATTCTCCCGTGGCTTCGGGTTCCAGGCGGCCTACACGTTTAGTAAGAACCTCTCCAATGTTGGCTTCAACTCAGCCAACATCAATAACCCGAATGACATGGACCAGCAGTATGGCCCGACGCCGTACAGCCGGCCGCACCGGTTCTTCGCGGGCTATCAGTACGAATTGCCGTTCAAGGCCAGCGGAGTGGTTGGAAAGTTCGTTCAGGGATGGTCTGCTTCCGGGGCGACATTGATTCAGAGTGGGAACCCGCTCACGTTGTTCGATGGACGCGGCGGAACAATTTACACCGGAGGCCCGCCGACCAATGGTTCCGACAAGGGCGCAAGCCGCGCGCAACTCTGTCCAGGGTTAACCTATGACCAGATTGCCACTAGCGGGAGCGTAAAGGACCGGCTGGGCAGAGCGGGCGACCTCAGCGTTAAGCGCTTCTTCAACGCTTCTGCGTTTTGCGCTCCGTCCGCCATCGGCAACGGAACGGACTTCGGGAACGCCGGCATTGGCATCGTTCGCGGTCCAGGCCAAACCAACACCGATTTCTCGATCACGAAGACGACACCAGTTACCGAGAGACAGAGCATTCAGTTCCGCAGCGAGTTCTTCAATCTGTTTAATCACCCGCAGTTCGCGATTCCGTCCACCGTTGTGGGCAATCAGTCGCTTTACCCCAGTTCGCCAAACTTCGGGTTGATTACGGCGACTTCTATAAACCCACGCTTGATCCAGTTCGCGCTGCGGTACCAGTTCTGATCACGGTTTAATGGGCTGAAACCAGGGCCGGCTTTCCTAGAGAATGAGGGCAGCCGGCCTTTTTTGTTTGCGGCTTCCAGGTTTGGCTGACATGCGCAGTTCGAGGTTAGCCTGGTTCAAATTAGAAAGCGCAGACGATCTCGCCAGGACAAAATAATGTCGCGTTGGCGCCTGGAAGTTTCGGCAGGCGTGAAACACATTTTCCCCCAGGGGAAATCGTTTTCTCCACCGGGAAAAACTTTTGGCACGTCCCGAAATTGTCTTCGCAGCCCGAAAAAACTTTTCGCCGTATGGAAAACGTTTTTTCCGGGCTTCCCTAAATTTTAGCGACCCGAAAATTGTTTGGGCATGCCCGAACATTTTTCTTTCGGGCAGGCGCGTCAACGCGGATTTCCATTAGCCCATCTGCGATACGTTGCCTTTTCGGTTGACATATCTACCTGCCTGACATAACTATCCGCGAAATGACTGTCCGCGATTCTGGGTAATGGTGCATAGGCGTGTTGCTGGCTCGCAAAAATTTCGAATGTTGGGATGTCCCATGAACGATGTCATATGTAGCTGTCAAATGACTCAACTACCCAATGACCAAATAGTGCAATCGTGTTATTGGGTCCTTGAGTAATTAGGTCGTTTGACAAGTGCATATGACATCGTTCATGGGACATCCCAACATTTGACATTGAAGAGCCGATTCTAGAAGGGGGATGTATGAGGCATGTTTGTTGTGCATTGTTAGCTGTGGTGCTTTTCAGTAGCGGATTATGGGCGCAGGCCGTTTCGACAGCTCAGATCGCGGGAACGGTAAAGGATATGACTGGTGCCGTCTTGCCGGGTGCGGAAGTAACCGTGACGCAAACCGACACCGGTGTCAGCCGCAACGCCGTTTCGGATGAAACCGGATCGTACACGCTGCCGAACCTGCCGATCGGTCCTTACAAATTGGAAGTCACTCTGCCGGGATTCCGGACATACGTGCAGACGGGAATCGTACTGCAGGTCAACAGCAATCCCTCGATTCATGTCGTGCTCGGGATCGGTCAGGTCACCGAGACTGTCGAGGTTCAGGCAAGCGCAACCATGGTGGAAACTCAGAGTACCGGCGTCGGGCGAGTCGTCGATGCAGAACACATCGAGCAAATGCCGCTCAACGGGCGACGAATCACCGACCTTATTTTCCTGGTCGGAGCAGCCGTTTCTACTCCACCGGCCGATTTGAATTCTGCCAAGAATTATCCAAATCCGGCTTTGGTCAGCGTTGCGGGCGGCTTAGCCAATGGCATGACCTACCTGCTCGATGGTGGAACTCACAATGACCCATTCAACAATTTAAACCTGCCAATGCCGTTCCCGGATGCGATACAGGAATTCAAAGTCGAGACGAGTGCCTTGCCCGCTCAGTATGGGCATCATTCCGCTGCTGCCGTCAACGCCGTGACGAAGTCCGGTACGAATGACTTACACGGCAATGTTTTCGAGTTTGTCCGGAATTATCTCTTCAATGCTCGAAACTCCTTTGCGCCTGAGCGCGATTCGCTGAAGCGCAACCAATTCGGAGGAACCGTCGGCGGGCCGATCGCGAAGAATAAGCTGTTTTTCTTTGGGGGCTATCAGGGCACTATCCAGCGATCGAACCCCGGCAAGAGCACGGCGAACATTCCCACACCGGCGATGCTTCAGGGCGATTTTACAGGCATCGCTTCACCGGCATGCAACGCTGGCCGTCCGATCACGTTGAGGGCGCCTTTCGTCAACAACCGAATCGATCCCGCGTTGTTGAGTAAGCCTGCCTTGAAGATGACTTCGTATTTCCCGACGCCGCCCGATACGCTGTGTGGACAGATCACTTTTGGCGGCCTCGACAACTTGAACGAGCACACGTACCTCTACAAAGTGGACTATCAACGTACGTCTAATGATTCGATCTTTTTCCGCCACTATATTGCCGATGCGTATCTTCCATCGCCTTATAACAACAACAATCCCCTCACACTGACATTGTCCGGTGCGGACGATCTGGCGAATTCTGCTGTGTTGGGAGATACTCATGTGTTCGGCCCGGGCACAATCAACTCTTTCCGTGCGACGTTCAACCGGGTTGGAATTACGAAGTTCCAGGTGCCGATCTTCACGCCGGCTGACCTGGGAATCAAGATCACACCGTTAATACCAAACCACATTCGAGTTGCTGCCGGCACTTTCCAAAGCATTTCGGTGTTCGGTTATCCCAGCAAAGTCCCGACGGCCAGCTACCAGCTTTCGAATGATTTGAGTCTGGTTCGAGGAAGGCATCAGATTGGAATCGGAGTGAACTACATTCGCTCCATCCAGAACATGTACAACTTGCTGGATACATCCGGTTCCTTCACCTTCAGTTCGCAGCAAACCGGTCTGATCTTGAGCGACTTCTTCACAGGGCAACCCTCCACCTATGCTCAGGCGAATATCGCGCAAGACCACGCGCGCATGCGTTATTTCGGACTCTATGTCCAGGACAGTTGGAAGGCCACGCCGCGGTTGACTGTGAGCGCGGGCCTTCGTTGGGAACCGTTCACCGGCGTGAAGAAACTGCGGAACGAGTTGGTCCACTTCGATCAGGCGGCGTTTGATGCGGGTGTGCGTTCGAAATTGTATGTAAATGCTCCCGCAGGTCTGCAATTCCCAGGCGACCCCGGGTTTGACACTGGTGGAAAGACGAACCACACCGACTGGATGAATTTTGCGCCTCGTCTTGGCGTCGTCTTGGATCCTAAAGGAGACGGTCGTATGACGGTGCGCGCCTCGTGGGGAATGTTCTATGACCTGCCCCACACGCTGTTCTTCTATGCGTACTCGACGGCGCCACCGTGGGGCTATCGGATCCAGCTTACCAATCCAGCAGGTGGTTTTGCCGACCCGTGGAAAGACTACCCGGGTGGAGATCCATTTCCGACACGCCTCACATCGGATATCAAGTTTCCAGCGGGCGGTGTCTTTGCGACGAACAACTTCGACCTGAAGACGACCTACCTCGAGCAGTGGAATCTCACTGTCCAGAAGCAGATTGGACAGAACTGGTTGGCGTCCGCGAGCTACCTTGGAAACAACTCCATTCACCTGTGGACCAACACCGATATTAACGCCGCCGCCTACCTGGGGACTGGGCCTTGCACGATCAATGCGATTCCCTATACGACATGCTCTACCACAGCGAACACGCAACAGCGCCGCAGGCTTTCGTTGCAGAAACCGAGCGAGGGACAGTACTACGCGCAACTGCCGCAACTCGATGACGGCGGGACCGGTACCTACAATGCGATGTTGCTTTCGGTTCAGCACCGCCTGACGAGGGGACTGACGTTATCCAGCAATTACACCTGGTCGCACTGCATTTCGGATCTTGTAACGTCGGAATTCAGAAACAACCTCTATCAAGACCCGACTAATCGAGCGTACGATCGCAGCAATTGCACGGGGACGGATAGACGGCATCTCTTCAATTTTTCGACCGTGGTGTCGACGCCCACCTTTTCAAACCAATGGGCACAGAAGGTGGCGGGCAATTGGAGGCTCTCACCGATTTTCAGAACGCAATCCGGCCCATTCCTCAGTATCACAAGCGGCGTCGACACCGCCCTCAACGGAATTGCCGGCCAGCGCGTCGATCAGCTCGTCGCCCAGCCGAAAGCCGAAAACCCGACCCTCGATCAGTTCTTTGTACCGAACGCGTTTGCCCAGCCGGCCAACGGAAAATTTGGAAACATGGGCGCTGCCAATATTCAAGGGCGCGGGAGTTTCCAGTTTGATTTCGCTCTCAGCAGAGACTTTCCGATTCGGGAAGGGCAACGGTTGGAGTTTCGGGCCGAAGCGTACTCCCTATTGAACCACCCGATACTTGGCCAACCTAACCAGACTATGGTCAACGTTCCAACGAACATCAATTTCAACACCACCAATTTTGGCAAAACCACGTTCAGCACTGGCGAGCGAATTATGCAGTTCGCGTTGAAGTACCAGTTTTAAAGTGTAAGCGCCGCCCACTTTGCTATCTCTATGTTGTCTTATGCTTATCGAATCTTCGGAGGAATTAGCTTCTTCGCCGTCCGTTCATCACCTACAATCGTCAGCCGTGGGGTTGATTTGCCAGAAGTAAAGATTGACAAGGGCGTTACAAAATCCGACTCCGAAGTGATCAAAAGCTGTCTGAAGGGGGATCAAGTCGCCTGGAATGAATTGATCGACCGGTACCAACGTCTCATCTACTCTGTAGCTCGCACATTGTCTCGATCCCATGAAGACACAGCGGATGTGTTTCAGCAGGTTTGCCTGGAGCTTTATCAGCGCCTCCCAGAACTGCGTGACGCTCAAACCCTGCCTGCCTGGCTAATGACCGTGACGCGGCGGCAAGCCGCTGCGGTGTGGAAAGCGCGCAAGGCGTCGGTCCCGCTCAACGGTGAGTATCCTGGCGTCGAATATCACATTGGGTGGATCGAAAACGAGCATATCGTCGAACGCGCGATGCTCGATCTTCCGCAACGATGCCGCTTGTTGATCGATCTGCTTTACCTCCACCCATCCCAACTCAGCTATGCCGCCGTGGCCGAGCGTCTGAGAATGCCCGTTTCCAGCATTGGACCGACGAGAGCGCGCTGCCTGGAGAAACTCCGAAAGCTGCTGAGCTAGAATGGGTCCGCTGGAACTGTTGAACAGGACTGAGGGACTGGGCGCTCTCTCAAGACCTGTCCACCTTGCAGCAGACGCTTGACGAAATCTGCCAGCAAATTCGGAACGGCCATGGCGGCGTTAGCAAGTCGAAAGCTCTAAATATTGCGATGAAGGCCATTCGGGAAGAGTACCCGAACCCCTTTTATTGGGCGCCCTTTCTCCTGGTTGGCAAGGGATAAAAAATATTTTTGCAGTCTTGGTGTCCTACTCACCTTGCCGCGCCACGTTTTCGATACCATCCCGCAGTATTTATTGGTCGCCTTTTCTATGAGTTGGCAAGTATTTTGGCAGCCGGTGTATTTTTACCGACGCTCTGACCCACCTTTCCGGCGGAGGACAGGGAATACATGCATTTTAATTCGGAAACAGCCTTGGATCTGGTCGATGGAACGATGGCGTTGGCTGAGCATCGATTTTGGAAGACGCATATCGAATCGTGTAGCGAATGCGCGGTCGAATTGCACGGTTGGTCTACGCTGGCTGGATGGGTCAAACGCGTGCATCTTCTGAACGCACCTGCAGCTGTGCTGGCTTCAGGGAGGCAAATATTCCAAACGCGAAGAACGCCTGAATTCCGCCCGTTCTTGCGACAAATTGTCGCTTCAATCATATTCGATAGTTTTGCCCAGCCAGCGGTAGCCGGCGCTCGGGCAGTTGTGGCAGAAGGACCCTTTCTTTTGCGCCAGGTGGTTTTGCAGGCGGAAGAATTCGACATCCACATCCGCATTTCGACGCTCGAAGATCGCCGCGATTTGCTTGGACAGATTCTGCCTCGGGGCAATAGAGGCTTTATCAATGATGCGCGTTTGCATCTCCGGCAGGATGGGGAGCGCATCGGCTCAGTCAGAGCGAACGATCTGGGTGAATTCCATTTTACCGACGTCCCAGAAGGTATGCTGAGTCTGCAAATCGATTTACCAAATGTTACCGTCATTAGCGCTTTACATACGACGATGTAGACGACGGAAATGAAATAGGCACCCATGCGAGGATTTTTCTTTATGACAGGACGGCTGCTGTTTCTGAGTTTGGTTCTGGCGTTATTCAATGTCCAGGCCTTTGCTCAGAATGGAATGGTTATTCAGTATCCTCCGAATGCAAATGTCGCTGCTATAGCGGAGCACGCAGGCGGAGCCGTCGTTGACTGCATGCCGGAGGCCAACCAGTGCCTGCTGAGCGTCCCCGCTACGGCACATCTGTCGGACTCTGAGGTTAATTGGAAGGAGTGGAACCAGGGAACGGCGCTGCCGTCCAGTCCTCATTCCGGATTCCTGCACGTGGCCTCGACTGAAGCTGCGGATTGGTACAAGACACAACCGCCCCTCGTCCTGATCAACTTGGGTAACGCGATGACCTTCTCGACAGGCCGCGGTGTGGTCGTGGCCGACATCAACTCCCAGGTGGATTATTCGCATCCGGCTCTGATCGGACACTTGACGAGCGGCAATGACTTCGTCGTGGGCAGACCTAGCGGCGTCGCGGCGCTAAACGATTCTTCAGCGAGCTACCTCGACGATTCTTCGGCGAGTTACCTCGACCTGGTTTCGATCACCTACCTCAACGATTCGAGTGCCAGTTATTTGGATGATTCTTCCGCCAGTTACCTGGACGGCCGAAACCCGGCTTACAGCCACGGTACGCTCACTGCCGGCATCATCGCCGCGGTTGCGCCCGACGCAATGATCATGCCGCTGCGCGCCTTTGACGACAACGGGTCGTCGAATTCGTTCATGATTGCAAAGGCGATCCGCTATGCTGTGAACCACGGAGCACAGGTTATCAACATGAGTTTCGGCAGCCTGACCGACTGCGCGGTGCTTCGGACCGCTGTTCGGTATGCGCTGGATAGGAACGTGACGCTCACCGCTTCAGCCGGCAACAACAACAGCGCCACTCCGCAATATCCGGCCGCGTACTCTGGCGTGATCACGGTCGCCGCGACGAATCTGCTTGATGTGAAGGCGTCGTTCTCGAATTACGGCACCGGGATCGAGGTGGACGCGCCTGGGGTGAACATCATCTCGGCTGTTCCCGGCAACCTGTACGGGATCGTGAACGGCACGTCCTTCAGCGCTCCGATCATCGCTGGGACGGCCGCACTGCTGCGCGCGGAAGGGGTGACCGGAGTTGCAGCGAGGATAGCGGGCGGCACAATCAATATTGACGCTAAGAATCTGTCCTTTATCGGACAACTCGGGTCCGGACGCATCGACATTCTGAAGTCCGTCAATCCACAGTAGCTCACCTTGCCGAGCAAGGCTTGGGATCCCATCCGGTGGCATCGGGTTGTCGCTTAGAGTTGGTACTTGTGACAAACGGCTCGAGCAGATACTGGGGATCCTCCGCAACGGTCGTCACCACGAACTATTTATCCCCATTGCGCTCTTTGGAAAGTAACTGTGCAGAATTTTCTGACATCGGTGATGGCTGAACGCACATCTTTGTTAGGTATTGCGCATCGGCGATTGCGTATATCAAAACCGCGGCGAGGCTTCCGCTGTTATGAA